>NZ_DASSVG010000102.1:0-11115 GCF_035706265.1 Ramlibacter sp.
GGGATTGGCGCGCCGCATGCGCTCGGCCCGCGCGGCGGGCGCAAGCTCGGCATCGCGGGCGCAGCGCTCGCGCCAGCGCACGAGCCACGCCTGCAGCGGCTCGGGCTGCGCAAACAGGGCCTGCAGTGCGGCCTCGTCACCGTCTGCGGCATCGGCCAGCCGACGCCAGCCCAGCGTGAAATCGACGGCCTGCGCCTGCAGCAGGTCCAGCCAGTCGTTGACCAGTGCGGTATCGGCCGCGTCGTCACCCGCGCCCAGGCCCAGCTTGGCACGCTGGCCGCGCAGCAGCGCCGCCTGGTAATGCCCAGGGAAGGCCTCGATCACCTCGGTGGCCTGCGCCACGGCACGGGAGGCCGCGGCCTCGCCGCCCTCGGCCACCACCAGCGGCAGCAGGGCCTCGGCGAAGCGGGCCAGGTTCCATTGCGCGATGCCCGGCTGGTTGCCGTAGGCATAGCGGCCGTTGCGGTCGATCGAGCTGAAGACCGTGCGCGGGTCGTAGGCCTCCATGAACGCGCACGGGCCGTAGTCGATGGTCTCGCCCGAGATCGTCATGTTGTCGGTGTTCATCACGCCGTGGATGAAGCCCACGTTCATCCATTGCGCCACCAGTGCCGCCTGCCGCTGCGCGACCCGCGCCAGCAGCGCGAGCCAGCGGTCCGGCGCCTGCTCCGGCGATTCCACGAGGTCCGGGTCGTGGCGGCGCAGCGCGTACTCGGCCAGTTGGCGCAGCTTCTCGATGTCGCCGCGGGCGGCGAAGAATTCGAAGGTGCCGACGCGCAGGTGGCTGGCGGCCACGCGCGCCAGCACCGCGCCGGGCAGGACCTTCTCGCGCACCACCGGTTCGCCGGTGGCCGCAACGGCGAGCGCGCGCGTCGTCGGGATGCCCAGCGCGTGCATCGCCTCGCCCACCAGCACCTCGCGCAGCATGGGGCCGACCGCCGCCTTGCCGTCGCCGCCGCGCGAGAACGGCGTGCGGCCCGAGCCCTTGAACGCGATGTCGCGCCGCCGGCCGGCGCGGTCGATCACCTCGCCGAGCAGCACCGCGCGGCCGTCGCCGAGCTGGGGCGAGAAGCCGCCGAACTGGTGGCCCGCATAGGCCTGGGCCAGCGGTTCGGCGCCTTCCGGCACCAGGTTGCCGGCGAAGATGGCCGCGCCCTCGTCCCCCAGCAGTCCGGCGGGATCCAGGCCCAGCTCTTCGGCCAGTTCGCGGTTGAGGAACAACAGCCGCGGCGAGCGCACCTCGGCCGGCTTCCACGGCACGTAGGCGCCCGGGAGCTCGCGCGCATAGCTGTTGTCGAAGCGGAACGGGGAAGCTTGCATGGACCGAGTGTCGCAACTTGCGCCCGCCCCGGTGTGGGCAAGGGCTATCGGTGCGTGCAGGCGGGCAGCGCGCCGGATTACGCGCGCGCGGCGCGGCGGGCCCGCGGCCGGCCGCCGCCGCCCGGCAGGCTGGCGCTCACCAGCGCCGCCGCGAGGATCACGAACCAGGAGTAGTACACCCACACCAGGAAGGCGAGCAGCGGCGCGAAGGCACCATAGACCGTTCGGTAGGTGGGCACGCCGGCGAGGTAGAGGGCGAAGCCGCGCTTGCCCAGCTCGAAGGCCGCGCCGGCCAGCAGACCGCCCACGATCGCTTCGCGCCAGCGCACCGGCGCATGCGGCACGCAGAGGAACAGGCAGGTGAAGGCGGCCGCGGCGACCGCCATCGGCGCCAGCCCCAGCAAGGACTGCAGCCCCGTCCCCGCCAGCAGGCCCGAGCGCGGCAGCAGCGCCGACGCCGCCCACAGGCCGGCCCCGAGCAGCACCGGCCCGGCCAGCAGGATGGCGAGGTACAGCCCCAAGCGCTTCAGCAGGGGCCGCGGCTTCTTCACCTGCCAGATGCGGTTGAGCGCGTTCTCGATGCTCAGGAGCAGGCCCAGGGCCGAGACCAGCAGGAACAGCGAGCCCACCAGCGTCAGCCCGCCGGCGTTGCGCGTGAACTGCGCCAGCTGCTTCAGCACCACGCGCACGATCTCGGGCGGCAGCAGGCCGCGCAGCAGGTATTCGCGCATCGCCTCGCCGACGCCGCGCAAGGCCGGGATGCGGGTGAAAAGCGCGAAGCTCACGGCCAGCAACGGCACCAGCGACAGCACGGTGGTGAAGGTGAGGCCTCCGGCCCCCTGGGCCAGGCGCTCCTCGCGGCCGCGCCGCGCGATGACGCTGATGAAATTCGACATGCTGCTCGAGCGCAATATAGCAAGGGAGAATGGCGTAATGACCACACCCCTGCCCACTTACGAAGACGTCCTCGCGGCCGCGGCGCGGCTCGAGGGCCACGCCCACCGCACGCCCGTGCTCACCTCGCGCACCGTCGACGAGGAGTTCGGCGCCCAGGTGTTCTTCAAATGCGAGAACCTGCAGCGCATGGGCGCGTTCAAGTTCCGCGGCGCCTTCAACGCGCTCTCCCGCTTCACCCCCGAGCAGCGCAAGGCCGGCGTGGTGGCTTTCTCCTCCGGCAACCACGCGCAGGCGATCGCGCTGTCGGCCCGGCTGCTCGGCATCCCGGCCACCATCGTGATGCCGCACGACGCGCCGGCCGCGAAAGTCGCGGCGACCCGGGGCTACGGCGGCCAGGTGGTGGGCTACGACCGCTACACCGAAGACCGCGAGCAGATCGGCCGCGAGCTGGCCGAGCGGCACGGCCTGACGCTCGTCCCGCCCTACGACCATGCCGACGTGCTGGCGGGCCAGGGTACCGCCGCCAAGGAACTGTTCGAGGAGATCGGGCCGCTCGACGCCTTCTTCGCCCCGCTCGGCGGCGGTGGGCTTCTTTCGGGCTGCGCGCTCGCCACGCGGGCCCTGGCGCCCGACTGCCAGCTCTATGGCGTGGAGCCGCAGGCCGGCAACGACGGCCAGCAGTCGCTGCGCGCCGGCGCCATCGTGCACATCGCCACGCCGCAGACCATCGCCGACGGCGCCCAGACCCAGCACCTCGGAAACATCACCTTCCCGCTGATCCAGCGCGGCGTCACCGACATCCTGACCGCGAGCGACGCCGAACTGGTCGACTGCATGGAATTCCTCGCCACGCGCATGAAGCTGGTGGTGGAGCCCACCGGCTGCCTCGGCTTCGCCGCGGCCCGCCAGCGCAAGAGCGAATTGCGCGGCAAGCGCGTGGGCATCCTCCTGAGTGGCGGCAACGTGGACCTGGCGCGCTTCTGCAGCCTGCTGCAACAGCGCTGACGCGATGAACCGGATCAAGATTGCACTCGCCGGCGTCTTCCTCGTCCTCACCGCCTTGTGGCTGCTGGCGGACAGCTTCGCGCCGCAGCCCTTCACCTATTTCCGCTTCCGCGACGTCTTCATCCAGTACACCGGCGTGCTCGCGATCGGGGCGATGAGCCTCGCGCTGCTGCTGGCGCTGCGTCCGCGCCGGCTCGAGCCCTTGCTGGACGGCCTGGACAAGATGTACCGGCTGCACAAGTGGCTGGGCATCTCCGCCCTGGTGCTGGCGGTGGTCCACTGGTGGTTTGCGCAGGGCACGAAGTGGATGGTGGGCTGGGGCTGGCTCACGCGGCCGGCGCGCGGCCCGCGCGGCGCGCCGCCCGACACCGCCACCCTCGAAGGCTGGCTGCGCGCGCAGCGGGGGTTGGCGGAGTCGCTGGGCGAATGGTGCTTCTACGCGGCCGCCGTGCTGATCGTGCTGGCGCTGGTCAAGCGCTTTCCCTACCACCTGTTCGCGAAGACGCACACCCTGCTCGCCCCGGTGTACCTGGTGCTGGTCTTCCATGCGGCCGTGCTGGTGCGCTTCGCCTACTGGAGCCAGCCGCTCGGATGGGTGCTGGCGCTGCTGCTCGCCGCGGGCAGCGTGGCCGCGCTGCTGGCGCTGTTCGGCCGCATCGGCGCGGGGCGCAAGACGCAGGGCGGCATCGAGTTCCTCCAGCACTACCCGGGCCTGGACGTGCTGGAGATGCGCATCGCCCTCGAGCCCGGCTGGCCGGGCCATGCCGCGGGCCAGTTCGCATTCGTCTGTTCCGACCAGCGTGAGGGGGCGCACCCGTACTCCATCGCCTCGGCCTGGAATCCACGGGATCCGCACCTCACGATCATCGCCAAGGCGTTGGGCGACCACACGGCCAGGCTGCGCCATTCGCTGCAGGTCGGCACGCCCGTCACCGTGGAAGGGCCGTACGGCTGCTTCGACTTCGAGGATGGTTTGCCGCGGCAGATCTGGGTCGGCGCGGGCATCGGCATCACGCCCTTCGTCGGCCGCATGAAGCAGCTTGCCGCGCAGGGACACGCGAACGCGATCGACCTGTTCCATCCGACCTCGGTGCACGAGCCCGCGGCGATCGCCAAGCTCACGGCCGATGCCGAGGCCGCGGGCGTGCGGCTGCACCTGCTTTCCGGCGCGCAGGACGGCCGTCTCGACGGCGACCGCATCCGCGCCGCCGTGCCCGACTGGCGCGATGCCAGCCTCTGGTTCTGCGGCCCCGCCGCCTTCGGCCAGAGCCTGCGCGCCGACTTCCTCGCGCACGGCCTGCCCCCCGCCCGCTTCCACCAGGAGATGTTCCAGATGCGATAGGAGGTGCGGGAGCGCGCCGTTTGATGCACACTCGCGCCCGATCCGGCCTTCATCGTCACAGGAGACACAGATGCGACGGACTCTCTACGCGCTGGTGCTGGCGGCCGCCTTCGGCCCCCTGGTCGCCGCGGCCCAGCCCGCGGCCCAGCCGCCGGCCGAGCTGACCCTCACGCGGCTCGATTGCGGCAACGGCTTCAACGACCAGCGCCGCTTCAGCGACACCTTCGCGTACACGAATCCGCGCGTGCCCTTCACGTTCAGCTGCTACCTGATCAAGCACGGCGACGACTACATGGTGTGGGACACCGGTTACCTGCCGGGCTCCAACGCCAACGCGCCGACCGTGACGCTGGTCGACCAGCTCGCGCAGCTGAAGGTGAGGCCGGAACAGGTGAAGTTCGTCGGCATTAGCCACTTCCACGCCGACCATACCGGCCAGCTCGGCTCCTTCCCCGGCGCCACGCTGCTGATCGGTGAGCGCGAGTGGGCCGCGATCACGGCGCCCAAGCCGATGCAGGGCGCCAACGTGGCCGGCTTCACGCACTGGATCAGCGGCGGCGGCAAGCTCGAGACGCAGGCGGGCGACAAGGACGTGTTCGGCGACGGCAGCGTGATGATCCTGCGCGCGCCCGGCCACACCCCCGGCCACCAGGCGCTGCTGGTGCGGCTGAAGGAGAAAGGGCCCGTGGTCCTGCTCGGCGACGCCGCCCACTTCCACGAGAACTACGAGAGCAACGGCGTGCCGGCCTTCAACTACGACCGCGCGGAGTCGATCGCCACGCTCGAGCGCATCAAGGGCATCGAGAAGAACCTGCGGGCCACGGTGATCATCCAGCACGACCCGCGGGACATCGGCAAGCTGCCGGCGTTTCCGGCGGCGGCGCGCTAGAGCGGCTGAGCCGGCCAACGGGCCGCGGTTCGTCCCGCTGGGAGCTTGTCCGACAGGCTCCCGCCCGCGGCAGGACGAGACTGGGGCCCATGAAAGTCCGCACACTCCGCGCCGCGGCAGCGCCAATTGCCGCAAGCCTCGCCCTTCTCTGCGCGGCGCTGGCCGCCCAGCAGGCGGCCGTGCCCGTCGGCGTCGGGCCCGATCCGCAGCTGCCGGCCCCGAAGAAGGACGGCTTCATTCCCAACGTCCACATCGCGCCGGCCCAAGGCTGGCCGCAGGGCGCCGCGCCCACGGCGCCGGCGGGGTTCCGCGTCACGGCGTTCGCGAACGGCCTCACGCATCCGCGCAACGTCTACACGCTGCCCAATGGCGACGTGCTGGTGGCCGAGAGCAACCGGCCGCCGCCGCTGAACGGCGAGAAGGACAAGATGGCGCAAGGCATCCGCGGCAAGGGCATGAAGCTGGTGCAGAAGCGCGCCGGCGCGGGCGTGCCGAGCCCGAATCGCATCGTGCTGCTGCGCGACGCGGACGGCGACGGCGTCGCCGAAACGCGCACCGACTTCCTCACCGGCCTGTTCTCTCCGTTCGGCATGGTGCTGGTGGGAAACCAGCTGTACATCGCCGATGCGGACGCGATCGTGAAGGTGCCCTACCAGGCCGGCGAGACGAACATCGCCGCCAAGCCCGTGAAAGTGGCGGACCTGCCCGCGGGCGCGAACCATCACTGGACCAAGAACATCGTCGCGTCGCCCGACGGCACGAAGCTGTATGCGACGGTGGGATCCAACAGCAACATCGGCGACAACGGCATGGCTTCCGAGCAGGGACGCGCCGCGGTGTGGGAGATCGACCTTGCGACCGGCGCCAAGCGCATCTTCGCCTCGGGCCTGCGCAACCCGACGGCGCTGGCCTGGGAACCGCAGACCAAGGCCTTGTGGGTGGTGGTGAACGAACGCGACGAACTGGGCAACGACCTGGTGCCCGACTACCTGAGCTCCGTGAAGGACGGCGCCTTCTACGGCTGGCCGTGGAGCTACTGGGGCCAGCACGTCGACGCGCGCGTGAAGCCGAAGAACCCGCAGATGGTGGCGAAGGCGATCCCGCCGGACTACGGCCTGGGCTCGCATGTGGCACCGTTGGGGCTCACCTTCTCGGACGCGCGCATGCCCGCCAACTACGCGAGCGGCGCCTTCATCGGCGAGCACGGCTCGTGGAACCGCAAGCCCCGCGCGGGCTACCAGGTGGCCTTCGTGCCCTTCGCGGGCGGCAAGCCGTCGGGCCCGCCGGTGGAATTCCTCGGCGGCTTCCTGTCCGATGACGGCAAGGCCTACGGACGTCCCGTGGGCGTCGCGCTCGATGGCAGGGGTGCGCTGATCGTGGCGGACGACGTGGGCAATGCGATCTGGCGGGTGGCGCCCGCGTAACCCGCAAATGCGCCGGGCAGAGGGTGTGACCTGATCGCCCGGTCGCCTCGAAGCCGGCAATTTCAGCGCTGTTGTTGAATCGCGGCCTCGAGCACCGGTTGCGCCCACGCCGGCACCGCGGCGAGCGCCTGGCGCGATCCGATGTCAGGGAAGACGACGCGCCCGGCTTCGAGCTCCATCACGAGCGCGGGATCCGGGACGTCCTGGCCCGCTTCGACGGACCGGCTGTTGTCGAACACCTGCAGGCGGGAGAGTACGGGCAGCAGCTGCACCAGGTTCGACCGCGAGGTGTTCCAGCGCTCGCGGATCTTCGCCTCGGGGATGGGATGGCCTCGGTGGGCGACGCGCTGCGCTACCCGAGCGATGTGCAACTCGGGCGAGGCCAGGCCGCAATACAGCATCAGCAGGTCGTGCGTTTTCGAGGCCTCGCGCAGCAGTCGCGTGATCGTGTTTCCGCCCAGCGTGGTTTCGAAGGCGTGGTTGGCTCGCGTGGCGATCGCGCGTTCCAGCAAAGACTTGCCGTGCTGCCATGCCCGCGCATTCGCCTCGCCGAGACCCATTCCGAGCCCGCGCACCAGGTCGGCCGCGTACCGGTCGGGGTTGTACCAGTCCAGGCCTTCGTCCAGCAGCAGCGTGCTGAGGACCGAGCTCTTGCCGGCACCGTTGACGCCGGCCAGGACGATGAGGAAGGGGCGCACCTAGAACGCGGTGCCCGCCTTCGGCCGCCTGGACAGCCTGCCCTTGCGCTGGAAGACCGCCGCGGCCTTGTCGGCGGCATCCGGCGCCTGCAGGCTTGCGAGCCGCTCGTTGAACTGCGCCGACAAGTGGTCGAGGACGGACGCCTCGCGCTCTTTCAGCGCCGCCGCGCTCGCCGCGAGTTGCCGGTAGGCGTCCGCATTGACCAGCACCACTTCCACGCTGGAGTGGTTGGTGATTGCCACGCTGCCTGCCTCGCGCACTTCGCGCACGACCTCCCGCCACTTGTTCTTCACGTCCGAGGCGGTCTGGCGCGGCAGGTCTTCCAGCTGGGGCAAGTCGGTGATCACGCGGGGCTCCTATGGGGGCCATTATGCCAGACCTGAGGCGGTTATGGCATTTTGCCAGAATACCCCCTCCACGCCCCCAGCGGTCGTGCGGAAGCGTGCCGCAACCGAACATGTCGGCAATCTGCAGCGGCGCCCCCCCCCGGTCTCACCCTCTCACACGAGCTGGCTCAGCGCATTCTCGAACGCGGTGCGTGCAATGCCGGTGGTCGCCGAGGAACGCGCGTGGCAGCGCTCGAGCGCGGCGGCCACGGTGGCCGATACGTCGCCGAAGATCGCTTCGTCGGAGATCTCCGCGTCGCCCTCCATCAGGAAGGCGAACGCGCGCGCCATGCCGCAGTTGGCGATGAAGTCCGGGATCACCGCGATGCGCGAGTCCGCGTTCTCGCAGATCGGCCCATAGAAGATCTCCGCATCGGCGAAGGGCACGTTGGCGCCGCTGGAGACGACTTCGAGGCCGCCGGCGATCAGCTGCTCCACCTGCGGCCGCGTCACCAGGCGCGAGCCGGCGCAAGGCAGGAAGATGTCGGCGCCCGCGCTCCAGATCCGGCGATCGATCTCCTCGAAGGACAGGATGCCTGGGGCGGCGAGCTGGTTGCCCTTCTTGTTCAGGAACAGCGCCCGCAGCTCCGCGAAGCTGAAGCCCTCCGGGCGCAGCAAGCCGCCTTCGCGGTCGATGATGCCCACCACGCGCGCACCGGCCTGCGCCAGGTAGTAGGCCGCGGCCGAACCGACGTTGCCCCAGCCCTGCACCACGACGCGCTTGCCGGCGACCGCGCCGCCATAGAGGCGATAGTAGTGCAGCACCGATTCGGCCACGCCCCAGCCGGTGATCAGGTCGGCCACCAGGTACTTGCGGGACGGATCGGGCGTGAAGCGCGGGTCCTCGACGACCTTGGCCACGCCCATGCGCAGCTGGCCCACCTTCTGGATGCGCTCGCTGTCGCTGGGCACGAAGTGGCCGTTGACGACGCCTTCCTGCGGGTGCCACAGGCCGTAGCTCTCGGTGATCGGGATCACCTCGTGCACCTCGTCGATGTTGAGGTCGCCGCCGGTGCCGTAGTAGGTCTTGAGCAGCGGCGTCACGGCCTTGTACCAGCGCCGCAGCACGTCGTTCTTGCGCGGGTCGGCCGGGTCGAAGTCGATGCCGGACTTGGCGCCGCCGATGGCGGGGCCGGACACGCTGAACTTGACCTCCATGGTCTTGGCCAGCGACTCCACCTCGCGGCGGTCCAGGCCCGGGCGCATGCGCGTGCCGCCGCCGGCGGCGCCGCCGCGCAGGGAGTTGATCACGACCCACCCTTTGGCGGGCGTCTCGGCGTCGTTCCATTCGAAGACGATCTCGGGGGCCTTGGTCTCGAAGCGGTGCAGCAGTTCTTTCATCTCGGTCTCTCGGAATTTCGGGGGTCGGGGGCGTTCTGGCGAGCAGCAGCTTGTCGTCATCCAGCTTCTCGCCGCGGGTCTGCTCGAACATGTGCAGCAGGTCCGGCACGTCCATGCCGGCGCGTTCGGAGCCCTCGACGTCGAGGATCACGCGGCCTTCGTGCAGCATCACCGTGCGCGTGCCGTAGTCCAGCGCCTGGCGCATGCTGTGCGTGACCATCATGGCCGTCAGCTTGCCGGCGTCGACGATCCTCGCGGTGAGTTCCAGCACGAAGTTCGCCGTCTTCGGGTCCAGCGCCGCGGTGTGCTCGTCGAGCAGCAGGATGCGCGAGGGCTGCAGCGAGGCCATCACCAGGCTCACGGCCTGGCGCTGGCCGCCGGAGAGCAGGCCCATGCGGTCGGCCAGCCGGTTCTCCAGGTTCAGGCCCAGGATGCTGAGCCGCTCGCGGAAGAATTCGCGCAGGCTGCGCGTGAGCGAGAAGCCCAGGCCGCGGCGCGCACCGCGCTTCCAGGCCAGCGCCATGTTCTCCTCGATCGTGAGGGCCTCGCAGGTCCCCGCCATCGGATCCTGGAACACGCGGGCGACGAGGTCGGACCGCTGCCAGGCGGGACGGCGCGTCACGTCCGCGTCGTCGATCCGGATGCTGCCGCGGTCGACCATCAGGTCGCCGCTGATGGCGTTCAGGAAGGTCGATTTGCCGGCGCCATTCGAGCCGATGACCGTGACGAACTGCCCGGTGGGGATGTGCAGGTCCAGCCCGCGCAGCACGCGGTTCTCGATCGGCGTTCCGGGGTTGAAGGTGATTTCCAGTCCTTGGGCGCGCAGCATCACCTGGCCTCCTTCACGGCGAACGGGATGGCGCGCGCACCGGGCCGCAGGCCGGCCAGCTTGCGCCTGGAAGCGGGAACGAGCAGCGCCAGGGCGACCAGCACCGCGGTGACCAGGTTCAGGTCCTGCGCCTGCAGGCCGATGAAGTCGCTGTTGAGCGCCAGCGCGATGAAGAAGCGATAGAGCACCGCGCCGAGCACGCAGGCCAGGGTGGTGACGACCAGGCTGCGCGCCGGCAGGATGGTCTCGCCGATGATCACCGCGGCCAGGCCGACGACGATCGTCCCGATGCCCATGGAGATGTCCGCCCCGCCCTGCGACTGCACGAACAGCGCGCCGGCCAGGGCCACCAGGCCGTTGGACAGCGCCAGGCCGGCGATCGTCAGGCGGTCGGTGGAGATGCCCTGGGCCCGGGCCATGCGCGGGTTGCCGCCGGTGGCGCGCATCGCCAGGCCCGTCTCCGAGGCGAAGAACAGGTCGATCAGCACCTTGGCGACGACCACGACCGCCAGCAGCACCAGCGGCTTGAGCCAGTGCTCGGGCAGGTCGCCGAACTGCAGCAGGCTGAACACCGTCGCGTCGTCGATCAGCGCCACGTTGGGCTTGCCCATGATGCGCAGGTTCACCGAATACAGCGCGATCATCACGAGGATGCTCGCGAGCAGCTGCATGATGCGCAGGCGCACGTTGAGCCAGGCGGTGAGCCAGCCCGCCAGGGCGCCGGCCACGACCGCCGCCGCCGTCGCGGCGAAGGGGTTCCAGCCCGCGACGATCAGCGCCGCGGCCACGGCGCCGCCGAGGGGGAAGCTGCCGTCGACCGTGAGGTCGGGGAAGTTGATGATGCGGAAGGAGAGGTAGACGCCCAGCGCGACCAGCCCGAAGATGAGGCCGATCTCGAGGGCGCCCAGCGAAGCGATGAGCGACATGGTGGAGGCGCCCTCTTCTTACTTGACGACGACCTTCGCCGACTTGACCAGTTCCTC
>NZ_DASSVG010000103.1:0-2333 GCF_035706265.1 Ramlibacter sp.
GCATCAGCAGCTACTACACCTTCTACCTGATGGACCACTTCGGCCTGGCGGTGCAGAGCGCGCAGATGCACCTGTTCCTGTTCCTCTTCGCGGCCGCGGCGGGCACGCTGCTCGGCGGCCCGGTGGGCGACCGCGTCGGCCGCAAGCCGGTGATCTGGGCGTCGATCCTCGGCGTGGCGCCCTTCGCGCTCGCCCTGCCCTTCGCCAACCTGTTCTGGACGACGGTGCTCACGATCGTGATCGGCCTCGTGCTGTCGTCGGCGTTCTCGGCGATCCTCGTCTATGCGCAGGAACTGATTCCCGGCAAGGTGGGCATGGTCTCGGGCCTGTTCTTCGGCTTCGCCTTCGGCATGGGCGGCCTCGGCGCCGCGGTGCTGGGCGTGCTGGCCGACCACACGAGCATCGAGTTCGTCTACCGCATCTGCGCCTTCCTGCCGCTGCTGGGCTTCGTCGCGCTCTCGCTGCCCGACGTGGAGCACCGCCGGGCGGCGATGCACTGACGCACAGCGGCCGCGCGGCCGGATGCGCTAGCCTGGATCTTTCGCCAGTAGGCCGGCGGGCGTGCTCGTAGGTCTGTTGATGCAGCCGGAGGGCTTGTCCTGGTCGCCGCGCTGGCTGTCAGAGGCGCTTTCTGCCGCCCAAGGCGTAGTACCCCCTTTCCCCCGTTGTTTGTCCGCGTGCCGGGGACAGCACTCCAAGGCCTCTATGGGGCCAGGGCGCGTGCGGCGCTGAGGAAGACGTCCTTGAGCGGGTGGTGCGAGGCCAGGAACAGCCGCACCCGCCGGGTGTTGCGCAGCACGGCCGCGCCGAACTTGAGCAGCTTGACGCGGATGGTGGCCGTGCAGGCGCGTTCGAGCTCGGTGCCCGCCAAGCCCAGGCGGCGCAGGTTGATCATCAGCGTGTAGGCCAGCGCCGCCAGCAGCAGGCGCATCTGGTTGGCGGCGAAGCGGCTGCAGCTGGCGCGCCGACCGAACAGATCGAGCTGAGCTTCCTTGATGCGGTTCTCCGCTTCGCCGCGTGCGCAGTACAGCCGCTCGTACAGCTCGGTGGCATCGCCTTGCAGGCTGGTCACCACGAAGCGCGGGTTGGCGCCCTGGGCGCTGTGCTCCAGCCGCGCGATGACGCGTCGCTCGCGCGGCCAACTGCGCGCGGCGTAGGTGAACTCACCGATCAGCCGTTGCTTGGTGCCTGTCGCCTCGTAGGCTTCAGCCAGAGCCTGCATCGCAATGGCCGAGCGCCATTCGAGCGCCACGTTCTTCTGCAGCCCGATGAGGTAGTCGATGCCCCAGGCCTCGAAGCGGCGCAGCGCCTTGGAACGGCAGAAGCCCGAGTCACCTCGCACGATGAGCTTGACCTCAGGCCATGCCTGGCGAAGCCGCCGCGCAATGAGCTTGACCAATGCGCTGAGCACGCTGGCCGGGTCACGCCAGCTCGGCCGCAGCACGCACGCCAGCATGTCCTGGCCGCAGAACACGTACAGCGGCAGGTAGCAGTAGTTGTCGTAGTGAGCGTGGAAGTGCGCGCCTTCTTGCTGCCCGTGCAGCGGTACGTGCGTGGCATCGATGTCCAACACCAGTTCCACGGGCGCACCATCGCGGCTGGCGATGAACTGCTCCAGCAGCACCCGGTTCAGCGCCACCGCGTGTGCCATCGTGGCCGACGTCTCCAGCCGGCTCAGCGTCGGGGCCGAGGCCAGCGCCTCGTCGCGACCTACTGCTGTCTGCACCGCCAGGTCGTGGCGCAGCGTGTTGTGGTCGGTCACGTCTTCCCAACCGCAGCACAGGCCATACACGCGCTGCGCCAGCAGGCTGCGCAAGTCGTGGCGCACGCTGGCCTTGCGGCGCGGATCCCCCAGGGCCGCCGCGGCCATGCGCGTCAGGCCGATGCGTTCATCGACCTGGCGCAGCAGCAGCGAACCACCGTCGCTGACGATGTCGCCGCCGTCGAACGCGGCCTCCACCACCCGGCGTCCGACCTTGCCGAACCTCACTGCCCCATCGGTACACTTTGGCACTGGGCGACCTCCCTCGACTGCCTTGGTTGCATAGACGTAAAGCACCTATGACAACGTGCAGCTTGGTGGGGTCGCCTACCTCATTGCTGGTGAAAGATTCAGGCTAGAGTGGCGCGCACATGCCATCCACCACCGCACCAGCGCCGCACGCGCCGCCGCCCCTGCCCGACCCGCGCCACGCCAGCCGCGTCCCCGCCGACGTCACCCCCGAACAAGTGGAGCGCGTGCGCAAGGCCGCGTTCCACCTGCCGCAGGTGCTGAAGCCGGCTGACTTCGCCACCGAAGACATCGTTCCCTCCGACGAGCACCTGCACCACCT
>NZ_DASSVG010000104.1:0-2418 GCF_035706265.1 Ramlibacter sp.
CACCGGCCGGTGGCCAGCTTCAACATCGGCAAGAAGGGCGAGCACCAGGAGCGGCGCTTCTTTGTCGAACGCGGCTGACGCAGCCGGCGCCAGCCGCCTGCGCGTGGGCGGCCTGCAGCGCTGGACCAGCATCGACTTTCCCGGCCGGCTCGCGGCCGTGGTGTTCTGCCAGGGCTGTCCCTGGCGCTGCAGCTACTGCCAGAACCCGGAACTGCTGGATGCGAGCGCCGGACCGCAGCTGGCCTGGGACGAGGTGCTGCGCTTCCTGGACGGCCGGCGCGGATTGCTCGATGGCGTGGTCTTCTCCGGCGGCGAGCCGACGCTGCAGCCCGCGCTCGCCGCCGCCATGCGGGAGGTGCGCGCGCTCGGTTTCGAGGTCGGCCTGCACACCAGCGGCATGTATCCCGACCGGCTGGCCGAGGTGCTGCCGCTGGTGGACTGGATCGGGCTGGACATCAAGGCGCCGTGGCATCGCATGGACGCCGTCACGGCTTCGCGCGGCAGCGCCTCGCGGGTGCTCGATTCGCTGCTGCAGGTGCTGCTGGCCAATGTGCCGCACGAGTGCCGCACCACCTGGTCGCCGGAGCTGTTTCCGCTGCACGAACTGCACTCGCTCACCGAGGAGCTGGCAGCGCTCGGCGTGCGGCGCTGGCGGCTGCAGCAGCTGCGCGGCGGCTCGCTGCCGCAGGGGGCGCCGTGGCGCGGCGACCTGGCGCTGTTCGGCGCGCGCTTCGAGGATTTCGAGTTCCGCGCTGCGTAGCTACGCGCCGCCGCGGAACTCTCCCGGCGACACCCCCGCCCACTGCCGGAACGCGCGCGCGAAGCTCTTCTCGTTGCGGAAGCCCACGGCGGCGGCCACCTGCTTGACCGGCTTGCCGGTGCGGTACAGGAGGTCCTTGGCGCGTTCCAGCCGCACTTCGTCCTTCAGCTGCTGCAGGCTCGCGCCTTCCTCCTTGAGCTGCCGGTGCAGCGTGCGGGCGGAGACGTGCAGCAGCGCGGCCAGCGCCTCGGCGCTGTGCGAGCGCTCCGGGTGGGCGGCCAGCGCCTGGCGCACCTGCGGCACCAGCAGCCGGTCGCGCCGGTACTGCAGCACGGTGATCGCCAGCGCCCGCTGCAGCATCTGCGCCAGCGCCTTCTCGTCGCGCCGCAGCGGCAGCTGGAGGTAGCGGGCGTCGAAGCGGATCTCGGCCTGCGGGGCGTCGAAGGCCAGCGGCGCGGGAAACATGTGCGGATACGCATCCGCATGCACCGGCTGCGGGAAGGGAAAGCGGGCCTCCTGCAAGGGGATGCGCGAATCGACGTACCAGCAGGCGAGGCCGTGCACGTTGCGCAGCAGGAAGGCGAGGCTCAGCTCGCGCAGCTCGCGCGGGATCGCGCGCTGCTCCTCGATCGCGATCGAGGCGAGGGCACCGCTCACGCTCACGGTGAGGCGCACGTCGCCGGTCAGCAGGCCGTGGTGGCGGCACCAGCGCTTGAGCGCCACGCCGAGGGTCGGCGCGGTGAGCGAGGCGCGCGCCAGCATGCCGTAGCTGCCCCAGGGCAGGCGGCGGCCGAAGGCGGCCAGGCCCTCGTCGTCGAGTTCCTCCATCGCCGCGGCGGACAGCACTTCCATCTGCCGCGCCGTGATGCGGGCCTCCGGTTTCTGCAGCTGGGCTGGCGGGATCTGTGCCAGCTTCAGGGCCCGCTCGGGATTGCCGCCGTGGACCCGGTAGGCGGCCACGATCGCTCGGGCGAAGGCGATCGGGGTGGCGGCGGCAGGGGCGCGGCGGCCGGCGGCGGGGGGCATGGAGCGAAGTGTAGCGGCGTGGCGCGATTTGCAACCAGCGCGGCAACCCGGGACGGGGGCGGAGTGCCTAAGCTCGCGGCATTGGCGCTATCGTGCGCCGTCGGCCCTCACCCCGGCCCTGCCCCAGAGGGGGAGGGAGGAACTACCGAAATGCCCGTCATCGAGTCCCAACTGAATCCCCGGTCCGCCGACTTCCAGGCCAATGCGGCCGCCATGCAGGCGCTGGTGGACGACCTCAACGCGCAGGTCGCGCTGCATGCCGCCGGCGGCGGCGAGATCGCGCGGGCCAAGCATTCGGCCCGCGGCAAGCTGCCGCCGCGCGAGCGCGTGCAGATGCTGCTGGACCCCGGCACGCCCTTCCTGGAGGTGGGTCCCATGGCGGCGCACGGCATGTACCTGGCCCGCGACGGCAGCATGGAGGCGCCCAGCGCCGGCATCATCACCGGCATCGGCCGGGTGAGCGGGCTGGAGTGCGTGATCGTCTGCAACGACGCCACCGTGAAGGGCGGCACCTACTACCCGCTCACGGTCAAGAAGCACCTGCGGGCGCAGGAGATCGCGGGCCAGAACCGGCTGCCCTGCATCTACCTGGTGGACTCCGGCGGCGCCAACCTGCCGAACCAGGACGAGGT
>NZ_DASSVG010000105.1:0-4935 GCF_035706265.1 Ramlibacter sp.
CAGGGTCTCCTGGCACTGCTGCACGCCGCAGGACACCGCGATCACCTCGGTGGCGACGCCCTTCTCCTTCAGCCGCACCGCCTCTTCCACGGCGATCTCGTCGAAGGGGTTCATGCTCATCTTCACGTTGGCGATGTCCACTCCGCTGCCGTCCGACTTGACTCGGACTTTGACGTTGTAGTCCACCACCCGCTTGACCGGGACCAGAATCTTCATGCTTTCCTCACAATCACGACTTCAGTTCGATCACACTACGCGGCGCATTCACTTCGCGCGCCTGGCTTCCTCGGCGATCTCGGCTTCGTACAGCTTGAACACGCGGGCGACGTCGCGCCGGTAGTCCTCCGTGCTGCCGATGTAGTCTTCCAGGTGCAGCCGCTGCCGCGCGGCCTTCATCGCATCCGACTGCACGACCTTGCGGACCGCGCGTGCGAGCTGCGCCTTGATCTTCTCGGGCGTGTCGGCGCGCACGGCCAGCCCGTAGTAGCTGTTGAAGACCATGTCGGTCATGCCCAGCTCGTGGAAGGTCCTGACGCCGGGGAAGAAGGAGTTGCGGCCCGGCGAGCCCGTGTAGGCCAGGATCCTGACCTTGGGATTTTCCTTCAGGGTCTGCGTCAGTCCGACCGTGGCAAAGTAGCCGTCGATCTCGCCTGCGAGCACCGCCTTCACACCCTCGACGCCCCCCTTGTACGGAATCATCCGGTGCTTGACGCCCAGGTGGGCGGCCATCCGGCGCGCCAGGATCGAATAGGAGCTCACGCCGATGCCCAGCGTGCCGACATCCAGTTCCCTCGACAGGCCCTTGAGGTCCTCCAGCTTGTTCCAGCCTTTGGCCGCCGGCACGATGAAGGCGTAGTTGGTCTGCGCGAGCGGCGAGATGATCTCGAAATCGGAAGGTTCGTAGGCCAGGTTGGGCGTGGCGAGCTTGGCGTTGTAGAGGCCGTCGGCCTGGAACAGCAGGGTGTTGCCGTCCGCCGGCAGGGTCTTCACCGCCAGGGCGCCGAGCGCCGTGCCGGCGCCCGGGCGGTTCTCCACGATGACCGTGGTTTTCATCTCCTTGCCCAGTTCCTCGGCGAAGGCGCGCGCCATGCCGTCGGTGGAGGCGCCGCCGGGCGGGAACGGCACGACGATGCGCATGGTCTTGCCGGGGTACGCATCCTGCGCCAGGGCGGCGGAGGCTGCCCAGGCCAACGCGACGCAAGCCAGGCCCATGAAGTGGCTGACGATTCGGGTGAAGTTCATGCGAGCGCTCAGAAGATTTCGAAGAGACCTGCGGCGCCCATGCCACCGGCGATGCACATGGTGACGACGGCGTACTTGACGCCGCGGCGCCGTCCCTCGAGCAGCACGTGGCCCGCCAGGCGGGCACCCGTCATGCCGAAGGGATGGCCGATCGCGATCGAACCCCCATTGACATTGAGTAGTTCGTCAGGAATGCCCAGCTTGTCACGGCAGTAGATCGCCTGCGATGCGAACGCCTCGTTCAGTTCCCACAGGCCGATGTCGGCCATGCGCAGGCCGTGGCGCGCGAGCAGCTTGGGCACCGCGAAGACGGGGCCGATGCCCATCTCGTCGGGCTCGCAGCCCGCGACCGCCAAGCCGCGGAACGCGCCCAGCGCCTGCAGGCCGGCGCGCTCGGCCGCCTTGCCTTCCATCATTACGCAAGCGGAGGCACCATCGGACAGCTGCGATGCATTTCCGGCCGTGATGAACTTGCCCGGCCCTTTCACCGGCTCCAGCCTGGCCAGTGCCTCGTAGGTGGTGCCCGGGCGGTTGCAGGTGTCCCGGTCGACGGTCACCTCGCGCTCGCTGACGGCGCCCGAGGCCTTGTCGGCCACTGCCATCGTGGTGGTCACCGGCACGATCTCGTCGCGATAGCGGCCCGCCTCCTGGGCCTCCTCGGTGCGACGCTGGCTCTGCGCGGAGAAGCGGTCCTGCGCCTCGCGGCTGATGCCGTAGCGTTGCGCCACGACGTCGGCCGTGTCGATCATCGCCATGTACAGCGCCGGCTTGTGCTCCACGATCCAGGGATCGGAGCCGCCTTCGGCGCCGGGCGCCGGGGCTTTCAGGCCCGAGATGCTTTCGACTCCGCCGGCCACGATGGCCGCATCGCCATCCATGACGATGCGGCCCGCGGCTTCCGCGATGGCCTGCAGCCCGGAGGCGCAGAAGCGGCTGACGGTGGTGCCGGCGACGGACAGAGGCAGCCCGGCACGGACCACGGTCTGGCGCCCGATGTTGCGGGCCATGCGGCCTTCGGGGTTGCCGCAGCCCATGACCAGGTCCTCGATCGAGCCCGGGTCGATGCGGGCGCGCTCCACGGCGGCGCGCACCGCGAAGGCGGCCAGGGTCGGGCCCGGCGTGATGTTGAATTCGCCGCGGTGCGCCTTGGTGAGGGGCGTGCGGGCGGTGGAGACAATGACGGCTTCGCGCATGGGCATCCCTGTTTCAGGCAAGGCGGAAGCGCGCCAGCGCGGCATCGCCTTCCCATTCGACTTTCAGTTCGACCGGGGCGTCGGCCACCAGGGCCTCGTTGCCGTCGACGATATTGGTCAGCAGGCGCGGCCCTTCGGCGAGCTGCACCAGGGCCACGTTGTAGGGCAGCCGACTTTCGAACGCCGGGTGGTAGGCCGTGTGGTAGACGACCCAGCTCACGAGCGTTCCCTTGCCGCTGGCGCGCTCCCAGCGTGGCTGCGGTTTCAGGCACGCGGGGCAGTGGTGGCGCGCCGGCAGCCAGGCGTGGCCGCAGTCGCAGCGCTGGATCACCAGATGGCCTTCGCGCAGCGCGTCCCAATAAGGGCGGCTCAGTTCGGTCGGTTCGGGCTTGGGCATCTCCATCTCAATTCCCCAGCAGGAGCGTGGCGTGCGTGTGCATGGTCCCGCCCTGGTTGCTCACCAGGCACAGCTTGGCGCCCGGCACTTGGAGGCGCGCCGTGCCGCGCATCTGGCGCACGCCTTCCATCACCAGCTGCAGGCCGGGCATGCCGGTCTCGGACAGCAGGCCGCCGCTGGTGTTGATCGGCAGCCGGCCACCGTGCTCGATCGCGCCGTCGCGCACGAAGGCGCCGGCCTCGCCCTTGCGGCAGAAACCGTAATCCTCCAGGGTCATGAGCACGGTGATGGTGAAGCAGTCGTAGATCTGCGCCACGTCCACGTCCTGCGGCCGGGCACCGGCCATCGTGAATGCCGTGTGGGCAGCGCGCGCGGCTTCGGTGGAAGTGAGCGTGGCGCGCTGCGGCAGCTCGAAGGAGGTCTGGCCCTGGCCGAACCCCAGCACCGGGACGGGCTGCGGCACCCCCAGCTCGCGCGCCTTCTTCGCGCTCATGACGACGAGGGCCGCGCCGCCGTCGGACACCAGTGCGCAATCGTCCTTGCGCAGGGGATCCACCACCCAGGGTGATGCGAGGTACTGCTCCAGGTCCAGCGGCTTGCGCAGCTGGGCGTGCGGGTTGGCGGCCCCGTGCTTGCGGCAGGCAATGGCGACCGCGGCGAAGTCCTCCGGCCGGGTGCCGAACTCGATGACGTGCCGCCGGTGGATCATGGCGTAACCGGCGGCGGTGGAGAACCAGCCGTAGGCGGCATCGTCGCCCCGCGGCCGGCCGAAATGGGCGCGATTTCCGGTCCGCGGGTTGTCGGCATAGCAGACCAGCGCAACCTCGCACTGCCCCGCCTCGACCGCCATGATCGCGAACGACAGCAGGGAGATGTTGGCGGCGCCGCCCTGATCCCAGGCACCGCCCATGCGCGGCGTGATGCCGAGGGCCTCGGCCACCTTCTGACCGTACATGAACTGGTGGGCCGAACTGGGCACCTTCACGAACACGGCGTCGACCGCCGACTTCTCGATCCCCGCATCCGCCAGCGCGAGGCGGCAGGCCTCGACGTTCATGGCGACGGTGTCCCAGCCGGGCAGCTTGCCGAAGGCGGTGTGGCCGATGCCGGCGATGACGTGACGTCCGCTCAGGCTCATCTCAGTTCCCGGTGAAGCGCGGCGGGCGCTTGTCGGCAAAGGCCTGGCGGCCTTCGGCGGCGTCTTCGGTGCCCTGCAAGGTCTTCTGCACGAACTGCTCGAAGCGCAAGCCGGCGGCCAGCCCCTCGTTCTGGCTGCGCAGCGCCAGCTCCTTGATCGCCTGCACCGCCAGCGGCGCATTGGCGGCGACGCGGCGGGCCAGTTCGAGCGCGGTCGCCATCACCTGGTCGGCCGGCACCACGCGGTTCACCAGACCCCAGCGGGCGGCCGTCTGGGCGTCGATGGAATCGCCGATCAGCAGCATCTCCATCGCGATCGCGTGCGGCAGCTGCGCCGGCAGGCGCTGGGTGCCGCCGTTGGCGGGGATGATGCCCCGCTTGACCTCGCTGAGTGCGAAGGTGGCGTGGTCCGCCGTCACGCGCAGGTCGGTCGCCAGCATCAGCGTCATGCCGCCGGCCAGGCAGTGGCCGTTGATCGCCGCGATCACCGGTTTCCAGATCTCCAGGCCGCGATTGAGCAGCATTCCCTTCTGGGTCTGCCACAGCTCGGACAGGGGCGCCTTGCGCCCGATCCAGGACTTCAGGTCGGCGCCCGCGCTGAACACCTTGTCGCCCGCGCCGGTGACGATCGCCACCCGGATCGCGTCGTCGTCGCGCACGCGCGTCCAGGCGTCCGACAGCGCTTGGTAGTGCTCGGCATCGAGCGCGTTGCGCTTCTCCGGCCGATTGATCGTGATGACGGCGATGCCGTCCTCCAGCAGCTCGAAATCGATGGCCATGTGCCCTCCCCCGCCCTCAGCGGCCGGTGCCCAGGAGGTTGCGCGCCAGCACCATGCGGTGCACTTCGGACGGGCCTTCGCCGATGCGCTTGATGCGCAGCTCGCGGTACCAGCGCTCCAGCGGCAGCTCCTGCGACACACCCAGGCCACCCAGGACCTGGATCGCGCGGTCCACCACGCGGCCCGC
>NZ_DASSVG010000106.1:0-10172 GCF_035706265.1 Ramlibacter sp.
ATGCCTCGACGGCGCACCGCACGGCCGAGGGCTGGGTGTTCGGTTTCCCCGAGCTGGCGGCCGGCCAGCGCGAGGCGATCGTGCGCGCCGAGCGCGTGAGCAACCCGGGCTGCTACGCCACCGGCGCGATCGCCCTGCTGCGCCCGCTGGTCGATGCTGGCGTGCTGCCCACCGACTACCCGGTGGTGCTGCCTTCGGTGAGCGGCTATTCGGGTGGCGGCCGCACGATGATCGAGGCCTACGAGTCGGGGCAGGCGCCGGCGTACGAGCTCTATGCGCTGGGGCTGAAGCACAAGCACCTGCCGGAGATCATGAAGTACACGGGCATGGTGCGCCGCCCGCTCTTCGTTCCTTCGGTGGGCAACTTCCGCCAGGGCATGCTGGTGCAGCTGCCGCTGCACCTGAACACGCTGCCCGGCAAGCCCACGCCGGCGGATCTCGAAAGCGTGCTGAAGCGCCACTACCAGGGCAGCGAATGGGTGACGGTGGAACAGCCCACCGCCGACGGCAAGCTGGAGCCGACAGCGCTGAACGACACCAACAAGATGGAGCTGCGCGTGTACCACAACATGGACTATGCGCATGCGGTGCTGATCGCGCGGCTGGACAACCTGGGCAAGGGCGCCAGCGGGGCGGCGGTGCAGAACCTCAAGTTGATGCTGGGGATCTGAGGGCGCGAGCGCTGGGGTTCGCTCAGATGCTCTTGCGCACCATCATCTCGCGGATCTTGCCGATCGCCTGGGCCGGGTTCAGCCCCTTGGGGCAGACGTTGGTGCAGTTCATGATGGTGCGGCAGCGGTACAGCCGGTACGCATCGTGCAGGTTCTCCAGCCGCTCGCCGGTGGCCTGGTCGCGGCTGTCGGCCAGGAAGCGGTAGCCCCACAGCAGGCCCGCGGGGCCGACGAACTTGTCCGGGTTCCACCAGTAGCTGGGGCAGCTGGCGGAGCAGCACGCGCACAGGATGCACTCGTACAGGCCATTGAGCTCCTCCCGCGCCTCGATGGACTGCAGCCGCTCCTTCTCGGGCAGCGGCTCGTCGTTGATCAGGTAGGGCTTGACCGAGTGGTACTGCTGGAAGAACAGCGTCATGTCCACGATCAGGTCGCGCACCACGGGCAGGCCGGGCAGCGGCTTCAGCACGATCGGGTCCTTCAGCGTGCGCAGGTTGGTCAGGCAGGCGAGGCCGTTCCAGCCGTTGATGTTCATGCCGTCGGAGCCGCAGATGCCCTCGCGGCAGGAGCGCCGGAAGGCGAAGCTCGGGTCCAGCTCCTTGAGCGTGATCAGCGCATCGAGCAGCATCCGCTCGTCGCCCTTGAGCGCGACATCGATCTTCTGCATGTACGGCCTGGCGTCCCGGTCGGGGTCGTAGCGGTACACGATGAAGCGGCGCGTGACCGCGCCGCCGCTGGCGGAGGCTGTCATGGTGGACCCGGTTGCGCGTGGAAAGGCCAGTCTAGTGGCCGGCAGGACGCAGCGGCCGCATTCCGGCACGGCCAGCATGGACTCCGGGCCCTGATAGATTGCTTCCCATGCAAGCCATCCTCGATTCCCTGATGGCCCAGCACCGGGACCTTTCGGTCCTCATCGGGCTGCTGGAACGGCAGCCTTCGCTGGAGCCCGACCCCGCCGCGTCGCACGTGGGCCTGCTGGTCGACGTGCTGGAGTACCTGACGAACTTCCCCGACGTTTCGCACCACCCGCTCGAGGACCGGATGGCCGAACGGCTGGTGGCGCGCAACGCGCTGGACACGCAGCTGTGCGAGGAGCTCGAGGCGCAGCACGCACGGCTGGCGCGCCAGGGCGCGGACCTGCTGCGCGACATGGAAGGCGCCATGCGGCGCGAAACGGTTTCGCTGGAGCTGGTGGCGCTGAACGCGCGGCTCTATGCCGAGCGGCTGCGCCACAACATCGCCTTCGAGGAGCTGGTGCTGTTCCCGGCGGCGGCGAAGCACCTGGACGCAGCCGACTGGCAGGCGATCGCGGCGTCCGTCGGCGCTGCGGCGGCCGATCCGCTCTTCTCGGGCGCGGTGGACCAGCGCTTCGCGCAACTGCACCGCGTGATCGCGGCGGAAGCCAGCTGCGAGTGCGAGCCGGCTTCCAGCCCGTTCATTCGTCGTCCGCCGTATTCAGCACCCGGCGCACCACCTCGCCGCTGAAGCCGCGCGCGGCCAGGAAGCGCGCCTGCTTCGCGCGTTGTGCGGCATCTTCCGGCAACGCCCCGAACTTCCTGCGCCAGACCTCGCGGGCGCGCTCGAACTCGGTGGCGTTGAGGCTCGCGACGGCGACGGCAACGCGCTCCGCGTCGATCCCCTTGGCCTGCAACTCCTGCCGGATGCGCCCGGCGCCGAGGCGGCCGGCGCGGCGGTGCAGGATCGACTCCACCACCCGCTGCTCGTCGAGGAAGCCCTTGGCCTGCAGTTCGTCGAGCGCCCGCCGGAGCTCGCCCGGATCGGGCTCGGGCTCCTTCGCGGCGAGCTTGCGTTCCAGCTCCTGCCGCGAGTATTCGCGCGCGGCCAGCAGCTTCAGGGCGCGGCCCTTGACCGACAACTGGCCGAAGGCCATGGTCCGCCCTTACTTTTCCTCGGCGGCGTCCGCCGGCAGCAGCGGGATGCCCAGGTGGTCGCGGATCTTGTTCTCGATCTCGCGGGCGAGATCGGGGTTCTCGCGCAGGAATTCGCGCGCATTGTCGCGGCCCTGGCCGATCTTCTCGCCCGCATAGGCGTACCAGGCGCCCGACTTCTCCAGCACCTGGGCCTGCACGCCCATGTCGATGATCTCGCCCTCGCGGCTGATGCCCTCGCCGAACAGGATGTCGAATTCCGCCGTCTTGAACGGGGGCGAGACCTTGTTCTTCACCACCTTCACCTTGGTCTCGTTGCCGATCGCCTCCTCGCCCTTCTTGATGGTGCCGGTGCGGCGGATGTCCAGGCGCACGGAGGCGTAGAACTTCAGCGCGTTGCCGCCGGTGGTGGTCTCGGGGCTGCCGAACATCACGCCGATCTTCATGCGGATCTGGTTGATGAAGATCACCATGCAATTGGTCTTCTTGATCGTCGCGGTGAGCTTGCGCAGCGCCTGCGACATCAGGCGGGCCTGCAGGCCGGGCAGCGAATCGCCCATCTCGCCCTCGATTTCGGCCTTGGGCACCAGGGCCGCCACCGAGTCGACGATGATCAGGTCCACCGCGCCGGAGCGCACCAGGGAATCGACGATCTCCAGCGCCTGCTCGCCGGTATCCGGCTGGGAGATCAGCAGGTCGGACACGTTCACGCCCAGCTTCTGCGCATACTGGATGTCGAGCGCGTGCTCGGCGTCGACGAAGGCGCACTGGCCGCCCTGGGCCTGCATCTCGGCCACCACCTGCAGCGTCAGCGTGGTCTTGCCCGAGGATTCCGGGCCGTAGATCTCGATCACGCGGCCGCGCGGCAGGCCGCCGACGCCCAGCGCGATGTCCAGGCCCAGCGAGCCGGTGGAGACGACCTGGATGTCCTCGATCTTCTCGCCTTCGCCCAGGCGCATGATCGTGCCCTTGCCGAACTGCTTCTCGATCTGGGCCAGCGCGGCGGCCAGGGCCTTGGCTTTCTCGTTGTCGGCGGCGGCGACCTTCGAGCCTTTGACTTGGGCGTCCATCTTCGGTTTCTCCTTGCGCATCAATGGGTTCGGTGTGTGTTTTCCAGCTGGATCCAACAACAGGCTGGATGCATGGCCAGTAATGTAACGGGGCCGATCGCACCCGGACAACGGGTTTTTTGGTCAGTTTGCCTTACGATTTGGGCATGAATGCACTGGACGAAGGCTGGCGCCTGACGCATCTGGGGCGCCTGCTCGGCGAGGCCATGCGGCGCTTCGACGAGCGCGTGCTGCACCTGATGGCCCACAACGTCGACGTGCCGCTGGCCCTCTCCAACCTCGCCGCGCGCGCGCAGGTGAGCGCCGCCCACATCCACATCACGCGCCACCTCGAACTGCAGGGTACGCGCCTGACCGACCTGGCCCAGCGCGCCGGAATGAGCAAGCAGGCCATGGGCGACCTGGTGAACCAGTGCGAGGCCTGGGGTCTGGTCACGCGCGAGCCCGATCCGCGCGACGCCCGCGCCCGCATCGTGCAGTTCACGCCCACCGGGCTGGCCTGGCTGCAGGCCTTCAAGGACGCCGTGGCGCAGGCCGAGCGCGAGTTCCGCGCCGAGGTCGGCGCCGACGTGGCCACGGTGGTGGCCATCGGCCTGGAAGCGTATGCGGGCAGCGCCGGCTGATCCACGTCAGTTCCACGCGAGGTCGCGAACCTAGAATTCGCCGGAATCTGGCGCCCCCGCAGGCGCCCCTGGAGACCAGCATGCGGATCCTCATCGCCGAAGACGACCAGGTGCTCGCCGACGGCCTGCTGCGCAGCCTGCGCGCTTCCGGCGCGGCCGTCGACCACGTGGCCAGCGGCTCCGAAGCCGACGCCGCGCTCATGACGAACAACGAGTTCGACCTCCTGATCCTGGACCTGGGGCTGCCGCGCATGCACGGCCTGGAAGTGCTGCGCAAGCTGCGCGCCCGCGGCTCCACGATGCCGGTGCTGATCCTCACGGCGGCCGATGCGATCGAGGAGCGCGTGAAGGGCCTGGACCTGGGCGCCGACGACTACATGGCCAAGCCCTTCGCCCTGTCGGAGCTGGAGGCGCGGGTGCGCGCGCTCACGCGCCGCGGCATGGGCGCCACCAGCAGCACGATCAAGCACGGGCCGCTGGTGTACGACCAGGCGGGCCGGGTGGCCACCATCGACGGCAAGATGGTCGAACTCTCGGCGCGCGAGCTGGGCCTGCTCGAAGTGCTGCTGCAGCGCGCCGGCCGCCTGGTCAGCAAGGACCAGCTGGTGGAGCGCCTGTGCGAGTGGGGCGAGGAGGTGAGCAACAACGCCATCGAGGTTTACATCCACCGCCTGCGCAAGAAGATCGAGAAGGGGCCGATCCGCATTGCGACGGTGCGGGGGCTGGGCTACTGTCTGGAGAAAATTCCGGGTTGAGCGTTGGGCGTTCCACGTTGAGCGTGCGTCCACGCTGAACGCCCGACGCCGGACGCCGAACCTGTCGCATGAAAATCTTCCAGCGTGAGCAGCGCTCGCTGTTCGGCGAGATCCTCGACTGGATGCTCACGCCGCTGCTGCTGCTGTGGCCCGTGAGCCTGGCGCTCACCTGGCTGGTGGCGCAGAGCATCGCCGGCAAGCCCTTCGACCGCGCGCTCGAATACAACGTGCAGGCGCTGGCGCAGCTGATCACGGTGCAGGGCCAGCGCGCCGCCTTCAACCTGCCGCAGCCGGCGCGCGAGATCCTGCGCGCCGACGACGCCGACCAGATCTACTACCAGGTGCTGGGCGCGCACGGCGAGCTGCTCGCCGGCGAGCGCGACTTCCCGCCGCCGCCGGACGACGAGCGCCCCGTTCCCGGCGAGACGCGGCTGCGCGACGACGAGATGCGCAGCCTCGGCGTGCGCGTCGCCTACACCTGGGTGCGCATCGACGTGCCGGGCGCCCAGCCGGCGCTGGTGCAGGTGGCCGAGACGCGCGAGAAGCGCTCCGTGCTCGCCACCGAGATCATCAAGGGCGTGATGCTGCCGCAGCTGGTGGTGCTGCCGCTGGCGGTGCTGCTGGTGTGGCTGGCGCTGGTGCGCGGCATCAAGCCGCTGTCGGAACTGGAGGAGCGCATTCGCGCCCGCAAGCCGGACGACCTGAGCCCGCTGGACGAGAAGGTGGTGCCGCTGGAAGTGGCGCCGCTGGTGTCCTCGGTGAACGACCTGCTGACGCGCCTGAAGAACTCGATCGCGACGCAGAAGCGCTTCCTCGCCGACGCCGCCCACCAGCTCAAGACGCCGCTGGCGGGCCTGCGCATGCAGGCCGACCTGGCGCAGCGCGAACAGTTCCACCCCGAGGAGCTGAAGCAGTCGCTCAAGCAGATCGGCCGCTCCAGCATGCGCGCCACCCACACCGTCAACCAGTTGCTGGCGCTGGCGCGGGCGGAGAACAGCGGCAAGGTGGTGGTGCGCCAGCCCTGCGACCTGGTGGAGATCGTGATGGATGCGGTGCGCGACACGGTGCCGCGGGCGATGGAAAGGCGCCTGGACCTCGGCTACGACGGCCCCGAGCCCGGGTCGCCCGGCGTGCGCATGTACGGCAACGCCACGCTGCTGAAGGAGCTGGTGCGCAACCTGCTGGACAACGCGGTCAACTACACGCCCTCGAGCGAGCAGCAGCCGGGCGTGGTCACCGCCCGCATCCTGGCCGACCCCTTCGGCCAGGTGCTGGTGCTGCAGGTGGAGGACACCGGCCCGGGCATCCCGGAAGCGGAGCGCGAACTGGTGTTCCAGCCCTTCTACCGTGCGCTCGGCACCAACGTCGACGGCTCCGGCCTGGGCCTGCCCATCGTGCAGGAGATCGCCCGCCAGCACCACGCCACCATCGAGCTGGAGGATGCGCACCCGGGCCACAACCCGCCCGGCACGCGGGTCACCGTGCGCTTCGGCGCGCCCGACGAGGAGACGGAGCCGGCCGAGGAGAGCGCGGCGCGGGTGTGAGCCTCAGGCCGGCTTGTACAGGTTCAGCTGCAGCCGCTCGCGCTCGATCGCGCGCGCCGGGCCGGGTTGCTGCGCCACCTTCTGCACGTGCGCCCACAGGGTGGGATAGCCAGCCGGGTCGATCTGCGCCAGTCCGCCCCAGCGCAGCAGCGTGAGCGCATAGACGTCCAGCGGGCCGAAGTGCTCGCCGCCCAGCCACGGCTGGCCGCGTTCTGCCGCCTTCTGCGCCATCGCATCGATCTCGCCGAGGTAGCCCGCATAGGCCTTGCGGTTGAAGGCCTTGAGCTCTTCCTGCGCCTCCGGCGTGCCGGCGAACTTGTTGGGCATGAAGACGTGGGTGAAGGTCGGATGCACCGTGTTGTTCATCCAGGCCAGCGTCTCCAGCACGCGCGTGCGTGCCAGCGTCTCGCGCGGCAGGAACTGCTGCTGCGGGAACTTCGCGTCGATGTACTGGATGAGGGCCAGGATCTGGGTGATGACCTCGCCTCCGTCCACCAGCACCGGCACCTGGCCGCGCGGGTTCAGCGCCCGGAACGGCGGCTCGTTCTGCTCGCCCCGGTGCAGCTTCACCACCACCGGCTCGAAATCGGCGCCGGCGGTTTCCAGCAGGCTGTGCGGCACGAAGGAACAGGCGCCGGAGGCGTAGTAGAGCTTGAGCGACATCGGTGGGTCTCCTGGTGTTGTCTAGCGGCAGGGCCGCAGGGTCTTGGCGCCCAGCGCCAGCTTGAGTTCGTCCAGCCGCGGGCGCAGGTTGTCGTCCACGGCGGGCAGCAGCAGGCGCTGGCCGCGTTGTTCCGGCCGGTCCTGCAGCACGCGGGCGGTGCGCACGCCTTTCGCGGCGAGCGCCTCGATCTGCTGCAGCGCCGCCGCTTCGCTGGGGTGACTGCCCAGGGACAGCCCCAGCTGCAACTGTGGATTGGTCGGGGCCTCGAACGTGATGCCCAGCTGGCGCAGCTCGGCCCGCTTGCGCGCCAGCTGCTCGACATCGCCGTACTTGCCCATGTAGACGACCCAGCGCGGCGGCTCGCTCACGGTCTCGAAGTTCCACGATCCGGCCGGCCAGGCCTGCAGCGCCGTGCGCAGCGGGGCGAGCTGCGGCTCGTCCAGGGCGGCCGTGGCCAGGCATTCGGCCGGGCGTGGCCCCAGCGCCACCTGCTCCTGCAGCTGCCGCAGTTCCTCCGGCGGCAGGATGCGCACCGTCTCGGGCCGGATCTGCTGCTGCAGGCGCTGCGGCTCGGCCTGCTGGGTCGGCCCCACGCCCCAGGGCAGCAGCAGGCCGTGCGACCACGCGTAGTAGCCGCCGTTGGCGAGCAGGAGCAGCAGGACGATCAGGCGCAGCATGGCTTGGCTTCAGGGCGCTGCCGGCCGCACGCTCACCTCCGAGCTGCTGATGGCCTGCAGGCCGGCCGCAGTATGCACCAGCAGGCTGCCCGTGGCGCTCACCCCCTGGGCGAGGCCGGCGCTGCCGTCGCTGAGCGTCACGGCACGCCCGCGCAGCGCGTCGCGGGCCTCGAAGCGGCGCTGGAAGGCCGCGAAGCCGGCCTGCGCGAAGTTCAGCACGTCGGCCACCAGCGGCGCGGCGACCAGCTGCAGCACGTCGGGGGCTTCGGCATAGGGCAGCAACTCGCGCAGCCAGGCCGGCGGAGTGGAGAGTCCCTGGGCCGGGCGGGGCGCGACGTTCAGGCCGATGCCGATCACGGCGTAGCGTTCGGCGCCGCCGCCCTCGCCGAAGCTCGCCGTCTCGATCAGGATGCCGCCCAGCTTGCGGTCCTCGAACCAGAGGTCGTTGGGCCACTTGAGGCGGATCGCCGGATGCAGGCTCTCGGCCACGCTCACGCCCACGGCCAGCGAGAGCCCCGCCCAGTCCGCCGGCGCGAGCGGCAGGCCCAGGGAGAACGTCAGCGAGTCGCCGGCGGCACTTTGCCAGCCGCGCCCGAGCCGGCCACGGCCGGCGGTCTGCTGCTCGGCCACCAGCAAGACCGGCTCGTTGCGGCCGGCGCGGGCGCGCCGCATCAGCTCGGTGTTGCTGGAATCGACTTCGGGCAGGACTTCGACCGTGAAGCCGGGCACCAGCGGCGCCACCGCCTCCCAGATCGCTTCAGCCGGCCAGTTCATGGCTTCCTCGGGCCGCGCAGGCGCGGCTCATTTCCGCCGCTTGGGCGCCAGCAGCGTGCCCCTGCAGTTCTTGCTGCCGCACCAGCAGGGATACTCCGCCTTGAGCTTCTTCGTGTACGGCTCGTCGATGATCAGGCCGTAGTCGTAGTTCAGCTCCTCGCCGGCCTTGATGTTGCGGAGCGTCTTGATGAAGATGCGGCCCTCGACTTCGTCGGCCTCGCAGTTCGGATCGCAGGAGTGGTTGATCCAGCGCGCCGCGTTGCCGCCCACCGCCGCGTCGATCACGCGCTTGTCGTCGACATGGAAATAGAACGTATGGTTCGGGTCTTCCGGGTTCCAGGGGTGGCGCCGCTGAGCCTCCTTCCACGTGATGACCTCGCCCACGTACTCGATCAGGGTCTCGCCTTCGGGGAGGTCCTGCAGGGCGAACACGCCCTTGCCGTGCACGCCCGACTTGCGGACCTGGATGCGGCGGTTGGTCTTGGGGGCGGCGGCGGCTTTGGCGGGCATGAAGAATTTTCTGTTAACTTGGATCCGTACGCGTACGCGCGTGCGCGTACGCGCGCGAGGAAAGCGCGATTGTAAGAACGCAAGGGACGCGGGCCGCAAGGCGCGCGGGAAGGTCCGTGAAAACATTGGTGATTGCCGAAAAGCCCTCGGTGGCCCAGGACATCGTCCGGGCGCTGACGCCGGTGGCCGGCAAGTTCGACAAGCACGACGAGTACTTCGAGAACGACAAGTACATCGTCACCAGCGCCGTGGGCCACCTGGTGGAAATCCACGCGCCGGAGGAATTCGACGTCAAGCGCGGCAAGTGGAGCTTCGCCCACCTGCCGGTGATCCCGCCGTACTTCGACCTGAAGCCGGTGGACAAGACCAAGTCGCGCCTGAACGCGGTGGTCCGGCTGGCCCGGCGCCAGGACGTGACCGAGCTGGTGAACGCCTGCGACGCCGGGCGCGAGGGCGAGCTGATCTTCCGCCTGATCGAGCAGTTCGCCTTTGAGGGCGACAGCCCCGCCAAGGGCAAGAAAGCAGGCGCTCACAAACCGGTGCAACGGTTGTGGCTGCAGTCCATGACGCCGCAGGCGATCCGCGAAGGCTTCGAGAGGCTGCGCACCGACCGGCAGATGGAAGGCCTGGCGCACGCCGCGCGCTCGCGCTCGGAGGCCGACTGGCTGGTGGGCATCAACGGCACCCGGGCCATGACCGCCTTCAACTCGCGCGACGGCGGCTTCTTCCTCACCACCGTGGGCCGGGTGCAGACGCCCCCCCTGGCGATCGTGGTGGAACGCGAGGAGCAGATCCGCAAGTTCGTCAGCCGCGACTACTGGGAGATCCACGCCAGCTTCGCCGCCCAGGCGGGCGAATACCCGGGCAAGTGGTTCGACCCGAAGTTCAGGAAGGACCCGGAGGACCCCGAAAAGCGCGCCGACCGCGTCTGGAGCCACAAGGAGGCGCTGGCGATCGCCGATGCCGTGCGCGGCAAGGCCGCCACCGTGACCGAG
>NZ_DASSVG010000107.1:0-2328 GCF_035706265.1 Ramlibacter sp.
GGTCGATGACGAGGCCCTCGAAGTGCAGGCGCGCGTCGGCCGGCACGGCGCGGCGGCGGCGCAGCACGGTGGTGATGCGCGCCACCAGCTCGCGCGGCTCGAAGGGCTTGGGCAGGTAGTCGTCGGCCCCGAGCTCGAGGCCGACGACGCGGTCCATCACCTCGCCGCGGGCAGTGAGCATCACGATCGGCAGGTCGCTCTCGGCGCGGATCGCGCGGCAGAGGGCGAAGCCGTCCTGCTCCGGCAGCATCACGTCGAGAATGGCCGCGTCGAAGGCCTGCTGCCGCAGCAGGGCGAGCCCCGCGCTCGGGCGCAGGGCCTGCACCAGCTCCAGGCCGAAGCGGGCGAAGTACGCGGCCAGCGGCTCGCCCAGCGCCTCGTCGTCGTCGATCAGCAGGATGCGGGGCATGCGGCATTGTGCGCGGGGCTCAGCCCCGGCGCCACCAGCCGCGGCGCCGCTGCAGGTGCTCGCGCACCTTGGCCTGCTGGCGCGCGTCGAGGCTGTCGTAGAAGTCGGCCAGCGCCCCGATCACCTCGGGGCTGCGGGTCTCCAGCGCACTGTTCATGCGCGCCACCAGGGCCTGCGCACCGGCACGGTCGAACTTGTCGCCTGCCACCAGCGCCTGCAGTTGCGCGCGCGGACTGGGCTGGCCTGCGAGCGCGGCGCGCTGGGCGTGCAGCTTGTCGAGGAGCACGCCGAGCTTCGCCTTCTGGGCCTCGTTCAGCTCGAGCCGGCCCGCGACGCGGTCGATGACGTGCTCGCGGTGGCGCGCCTGCTCCTCGGCGCTGGCGCCCCAGCCGGCGTGCTCGCGATGGTGGCCGCAGCCGGCCAGCGCGCCCAGGGTGAGGACGGCGAACAGGCCGGCGAGGCCGCGGCGGATCCAGGGTTTCATGCTTGCTCCTTGCAGTGGACAGGAAGGACCTCGAGGGTGCCGGCCGCGCGCCGCCGGGTCATCGCCGCGCGGTCTCGTTTCTTTTCGTTTTGTTTCGCCCGCCGCCGCACCGCCGATGCAGCATCGCGCCATGTCCCGCCCGAATGCCTTGCTGCTGGGCATCCCTGCCCTCTTCCTCGCCCTGTCCGGCTGCGGACGCAAGGAAGCGCCGGAAGCCCCCTCGGCCGCCGCACCTGCACCGGCCGGCGCCTCCGCGCCCGCGCCGGCCGGCGGGCCCGCGCAGGTGGTGCGCATCGGCCACGTCGGCCCGCTCTCCGGCCCGCAGGCGCACTACGGCAAGGACAACGAGAACGGCGTGCGCATGGCGATCGACGAACTCAACGCGCAGAACGTCGCCATCGGCGGCAAGCCGGTGCGCTTCGAGCTGGTGGCCGACGACGATGCGGGCGATCCGCGCCAGGGCACGGCTGCGGCGCAGAAGATGTGCGACGAGAAGGTGGCCGGCGTGGTCGGCCACCTCAACTCGGGTACCACCATCCCCGCCTCGCGCGTCTACAACGACTGCGGCATCCCGCACATCACGCCCTCGGCCTCCAACCCGGCGCTCATGCAGCCGGGCTACAAGACCACCTTCCGCCTGATCGCCAACGACAACGCGCTGGGCGCGGCGGTGGCCAACTACGCCGCCGACACGCTCAAGCTGAAGAAGGTGGCGATCGTCGACGACCGCACGGCCTACGGTCAGGGCGTCGCCGAGGTGTTCCGCAAGACCGCGGAGGCCAAGGGCATGCAGGTGGTGGACCAGCAGTTCACCACCGACAAGGCGACCGACTTCACGGCCATCCTCACCGCCATCCGCGCGAAGGCGCCGGACGCGATCTTCTACGGCGGTCTCGATCCGCAGGCCGGCCCCATGCTGCGGCAGATGGAGCAGTTGGGCCTGGCGAACGTGCGCTTCCTGGGCGGCGACGGCATCTGCACGCAGGAGATCGCCAAGCTCTCGGGCAACGCGAAGACGCTCGACAACGTGGTCTGCGCCACCGGCGGCGCCTCGCTGGACCGCATGCCGGGCGGCAAGGCGTGGAAGCAGAAGTACGACCAGCGCTTCCCCAACCAGTTCCAGGTCTACAGCCCCTATTCCTACGACGCGACTTTCGTGCTGGTGGATGCGATGAAGCGCGCGAACTCCACCGATCCGAAGGTCTACACGCCTTTCCTCGCCAGCACCGACTACCAGGGCGTGACGGCGCGCATCCAGTTCGAGCCGAACGGCGAGCTGAAGAATCCGGCCACCACCTTGTACACGTACAAGGGCGGGCAGAAGACGCAGCTGGACTGACTCTTGGGCTCGCAGGGGAAGCGCTGCGGCCTCTGGGTCCGGCCTGGAGGGGGTTTGTCCGTCTCACTCCATGTCCCCCGGCACTGGCTGAAGCCA
>NZ_DASSVG010000108.1:0-7167 GCF_035706265.1 Ramlibacter sp.
GTAGGCGGTGCAGCCGCCGGTGCCGGCCAGCACCGTCTCCATCGGTCGCGGCGCCAGGTTGCGGCCGCCGTTCTCCGGCCGGGCCTCGTCCGGGGCGCCGTCCATCATCAGGGTGTGGCCGCTGCCCGTCTCGGCCAGGAAACCCATTCCCGAGCGTGCGCCGGTCGCGCCGGTCCACGTCACTGTGCATTCCATCGCTGTTTTCCTCTGCTTGCGGCCGGTCGTGTTGGGCGCCGGCCACGCCTGCTGCCTGTGCGACAGGGTTGCAATGCACCATGTTGTGCATCGCAACAAACCCGGAGTTATACTCTTGCCCAGAGCATAGCGATTCCGCTAAGCAACGCCGGCCGGGGCGGCAACACCCGGGCGCGGCGCAACGGTTGTCTCCTCCACCTCCTCCATTGGTGGATTTAGCCTCCGGATCGCAAGGTCCGGGGGCTTTTTTCTTTTTTTCCCCTGGTACCGGCCCTGCCCGGCGGGGCCGCCTATGATTTCGCCCGCCATGAAGAAACACCTGCAGCCGCAGGACTACCTCAAGAAGATCCTCACGGCGCGCGTGTACGACGTGGCGGTGGAATCGCCGCTCGAGCCCGCGCGCAACCTCAGCCGCCGCCTGCACAACAAGGTGCTGCTCAAACGCGAGGACCAGCAGCCGGTCTTCAGCTTCAAGCTGCGCGGCGCCTACAACAAGATGGCGCACCTGGCGCCAGAACAGCTCGAACGCGGCGTCATCTGCGCTTCGGCCGGCAACCACGCCCAGGGCGTCGCGCTGGCGGCGCACCGGATGGGCGCCCGGGCCGTGATCGTCATGCCCGTGACCACGCCGCAGGTGAAGGTGGAGGCGGTCAAGGCCCTCGGCGGCGAGGTGGTGCTGCACGGCGACAGCTACTCGGATGCCTACGCGCACGCCAGCGAGCTGTGCGAGCGCGAGCAGCTCACCTTTGTCCATCCTTTCGACGATCCGGACGTGATCGCGGGCCAGGGCACCATCGCGATGGAGATCCTGCGCCAGCACCAGGGCCCGCTCGATGCCGTGTTCGTCGCCATCGGCGGCGGCGGGCTGATCTCCGGCGTGGCCAGCTACATCAAGTCGGTGCGTCCCGAGGTCAAGGTGATCGGCGTGCAGATGAGCGATTCCGACGCGATGGCGCAATCCGTGGCGGCCAACAAGCGCGTCACGCTCGGCGACGTGGGCCTGTTCTCCGACGGCACCGCGGTCAAGCTGGTGGGCGAGGAGACCTTCCGCCTCACGCGCGAGCTGGTCGACGAATTCATGCTGGTGGACACCGACGCCGTCTGCGCCGCGATCAAGGACGTGTTCATCGACACGCGCAGCATCGTCGAGCCGGCCGGCGCGCTCTCCGTCGCGGCGATCAAGCAGTACGTGGCGACGCGCAAGACCCGCGGCGAGACCTACGCCGCGATCCTGTGCGGCGCCAACATGAACTTCGACCGCCTGCGCTTCGTGGCCGAGCGCGCCGAGGTGGGCGAGGAGCGCGAGGCGCTGTTCGCGATCACGATCCCCGAGGAGCGCGGCGCGTTCCGGCGCCTGATCGAGCTGATCGGCACGCTGCCCGGCGGCCCGCGCAACGTGACCGAGTTCAACTACCGCATCAGCAACGCGCAGCAGGCGCACGTGTTCGTGGGCCTCACCACGCACAACAAGGGCGAGTCGGCGCGCATCGCCGCCAACTTCACGCGCCACGGCTTCCAGGCCCTGGACCTCACCCACGACGAACTGGCCAAGGAGCACATCCGCCACATGGTGGGCGGGCCGTCGCCACTGTCGCAGGACGAGCGCCTGCTGCGTTTCGTGTTCCCGGAGCGGCCCGGCGCGCTGCTGAAATTCCTCTCCCACATGCGGCCGACATGGAACATCTCCTTGTTCCACTACCGCAACCAGGGCGCCGACTACGGCCGCACGCTGGTGGGCCTGCAGGTGCCCCAGGCCGACGAGAAGGACTTCCAGGCCTTCCTCGAGACGCTCGGCTACCCGTACGTGGACGAAACGGCGAACCCGGCGTACCAGCTGTTCCTGCGCAACACCGCCGCATGAAGGACCGGGTGCAAGAGCTGCTCGAGCGCCGCAACCTGTTGGCCCACCCGATGGTGGTGGGGCTGCTGTCCGCCCTGGTGTTCGCGATCGTCGGCCTGCTGCTGCGGGGCAATCCGGCCGCGCCGGCCGTGGCGGCGGTGGCCACGCTGGGCGCGGCCCTGCTGCTCACCGGCGCGGCGCAGGAGAGCGCGGTGTTCCGGCTGGCCGCGGTCCTCGGCCAGCCCGCATCCGGGCACGGCACCATGACCCTGGTGCTGCTGCTGGCCGGCCGCATCGCCACCGTCGCCGCGATCGGCGCCGCCTCCGAGGCAGGCGTGCTGGCGGCGTTGCTGGCCGGGCCGGTCGTCGCGCGCTTCGCGCCCCTGCTGGCGGCGCACTGGTCGGCGCACGAGGGCAGCGAGGATGCCGCCGGCCTGCGCGCCGCCGCACTCTGGTGCGTGCTGCCGCTCGCGGTGATGCTGCTGGCGGAGGGCGTGGCGTTCGTGCTGCTGGCGCTCGCCGGCGCGGCGCTGGCGTGGATCGCGTTGCTGCGCTTCCTCCGCAGTCGCCCCGGCGGCTTCGACGAACTGCGCGCCGGCGCCCTGCAGCAGGCCTGCGAGCTGGCCTTCTACCTGGGCGCCTCGGTGGGCGCCTGAGGCGTTTCCACCGGCTGCGGCGGCTCCGGCGCGGCGGCGGGCGCAGCGAAGCGGGGGCGCGGCGACGGGGCGGGCGTCTCCGGCGCGGCGGTGCCGGGCGCCGCGGGCCGGTTGGATGTGTCGAGGCGCAGCTGCGGCAGTTCCAGCGTCAGCAGCGGCTGGCCCTCGCGCGAGGCGATCACGGCCTGGCGCCCGTGCACGGACTGCAGCACCAGGCCTTCGTCGATCGGGCTGCCCACCCGGTAGGAGCGGGCCGGCTTGCCGTCCACCGCGATCACCGCGGCGCCGCCGCCGGAGCGTTCCCCCGCCGCCACCCCGAGCAGCTGGAAGCGGCTGGCCAGCGCCACCTGCGGCGCGGCGGGAGTGATGACGGCGGCCGCGGGCGAGCTGCCCAGCATCCGCGCCAGGGCCACCGGATCGACCGGCCCCACCTGGCGCGGGGCGGCCACGGGTGCGGCGACCGGCGCGGTGGTGGAGGAGAGCTTCAGCCCCCAGTAGGCCGCGCTGCCCGCGGCGAGCGCCCACAGCGCGAAGGTCGCACCGCGCACGATCCAGGGAGCAGGAGCCGGCGTCAGCATGGTCCCGATTATCATTGATGCAAATGTCTTCCTCCTCCGCCCTGCCAAGACGCGCCCGGCTGGCCCGCGGCTTCACCCTGATCGAGCTGATGGTGGTGCTGGTCATCATCGGCGTGCTGGCCGCCCTGATCGTGCCCAACGTGCTGGATCGCGCCGACGACGCGCGCGTGACCGCCGCGCGCACCGACGTCAACAACCTGATGCAGGCGCTGAAGCTGTACAAGCTGGACAACCAGCGCTACCCCACCGGCGAGCAGGGCCTGCAGGCGCTGATCGCCCGGCCCACCAGCGGGCCCCTTCCTCCCAACTGGAAGCCCTACCTGGAAAAGCTGCCCAACGACCCCTGGGGCAAGCCGTACCAGTACCTCAATCCCGGCGTCAAGGGCGAGATCGACGTGATGTCCTTCGGCGCCGATGGCCAGCCCGGCGGCGAGGGCAAGAATGCGGACGTCGGCTCCTGGCAATAGCCAGCCTCCTGCGATACCGCGCCGGCGGGCGACCGGCTTCACGCTGCTGGAGCTGCTGGTCGTCATCGCCATCATCGCGCTCGGTTCCGCCGGCGTCGCCTTCGCGCTGCGCGATGCCGGCGGCAACGCACTGGAGCGCGACGCCCAGCGCCTCGCCGCCCTGCTCGAATCGGCCCGCGCCCGCTCGCGCCTGAGCGGCGAGCCGGTGCGCTGGATCGCCGCCGACGACGGCTTCCGCTTCGAGGGCCTGCCGCCGGAGACGCTGCCGAACCACTGGCTGGCCGAGGACACGCAGGTGAGCGGCCGCCGCGTGCTGGTGCTCGGGCCCGAGCCGGTGATCGGCCCGCAGGCCGTGGTGCTCACCAGCGCCGGCCATCCCGAGCGCACGCTGCGCATCGCCACCGACGGCCTGCGGCCCTTCACCGTCGGCCCCGTGACGCCATGAAGCACGCGCGCGGCTTCACATTGGTCGAAGTGCTGGTGGCGCTGGGCATCGTCGCCATCGCGCTGGTCGCCGGCCTGCAAGCGAGCGCCGCGCTCACCAACAACGCGCAGCGCCAGTCCGACCTGCTGCTCGCGCACCTGTGCGCCGAGAACGAGCTCACGCGCCTGCGCCTCGCGCGCCAGCTGCCGCCGGTGGGGGACAGCCAGCTCGATTGCGAGCAGGGCGGCCAGGTGTTCCAGGTGCGGGTGAAGGTCTCGCCGACGCCCAACCCGAGCTTCCGGCGCGTCGATGCGCAGGTGACCGAGGGCAGTTCACCCATCCTGCGCCTTTCCACCGTGCAGGGGCGCTACTGAATGGCCCCCACGCTCCGCACTCCGTGTCGTCGCTGCCCCCCGAGGGGGCTGATCCGCCTTGGGGCGGCCCGGCGGCGGATCATGAAACGCGCGCACGGTTTCACCCTGGTCGAACTGCTGGTGGCGCTGTTCGCGCTGGCCATCCTCGCCAGCCTGAGCTGGCGCGGCCTCGACGGCATGGTGCGCGCCCGCGAGATCACGGAGAAGCGCGCCGACGAAGTCCTGACGCTGCAGACCGGCCTGGCGCAGTGGGCGGCGGACCTGGAAGCGATCGAGGAATTCGCGCCGTCTCCCGCGCTGCAGTGGAACGGCCGCGTGCTGCGCCTCACCCGCCGCAGCAGCCTGGCGCCGGCCGACGGCATCCGCGTGGTGGGCTGGGCCCGGCGCGAGGGTCGCTGGTTGCGCTGGCAATCGCCGCCCTTGTTCACCCGCGGCGATCTCGAGACCGCCTGGGAGCAGGCCGACCTGTGGTCGCAGAACCCGAACGAGGCGATGCGGCAACAGGAGGTGGCGATCGCGCCATTGGAGGACTGGCAGATCTTCTTCTTCCGCGGCAACGCCTGGACCAATCCGCAGTCCAGCGTCGGCCAGACCGCGGCGCTGCCCGGCACGCCCGGCGCGACGCCGGCCGGCTCCAGCCTGCCCGATGGCGTGCGGCTGATCCTGCAACTGCCCGCGGGCGGCGCCATCGGCGGCCGGCTGCAGCGCGACTGGGTGCGCCCCACGGTGAGCCCCTCGTGACGAAGCGCCAGCACGGAGCGGCCCTGCTGGCCGCGATGCTCACGGTGACCCTGGTGGCCACCTTCGCCGCCGCGGCGCTGTGGCAGCAGTGGCGCAGCGTGGAGGTCGAAGCCGCGGACCGCCAGCGCGTGCAGTCGACGTGGATCCTCACCGGCGCGCTCGACTGGGCGCGCCTGATCCTGCGCGAGGACCGCAACCGCGCCGACTACCTGGCCGAGCCCTGGGCCGTGCCGCTGCAGGAGGCACGGCTGTCCACTTTCCTCGCCGCCGACCAGAGCAACAACGCGATGGGCGAGGATTCCGACGCCGACCAGGTGTTCCTCTCCGGCGAGATCCTCGACCTGCAGGGCCGCCTGAACGCCGGCAACCTGGTGCAGCGCGGGGTCCCGCAAGCGAAATGGGAGCCGGTATTCCGGCGCCTGTTCGACCTCCTGGGCCTGCCGCAGGAGCAGTTCACGCGGATGGAGGAGAACCTGCGCTTCGCCTCCGACATCAACATCGACAACCGCAATGCGGCCCGCGCGCCGCTGGCGCCGCAGCGCGTCGAGCAGCTGGCCTGGCTGGGCCTGGCGCCCGAGACGGTGGCGGCGCTGCAGCCCTTCGTGACCATCCTGCCGGTGTCGAACACCCCGGTGAACCTGAACACGGCGCCGGCCGAAGTGATCTACGCGGCGATGGGCACCATCAGCCTGGCCGACGCGCAGCGCCTGGTGGCGGAGCGCGAACGCAAGCACTTCAGCCGCGTCGAGGACGCGCTCGCCCTGCTGCCGCCGGTGACGCCGCCCGCCACCGGGCCGGACATGAGCCTGCTGGGGGTCGGCTCCGCCTATTTCGAGGTGCGCGGGCGGCTGCGCATCGACGACATCGTGATCGAGGAGCGCTCGATGGTCTGGAAGCAGGGCCAGTCGGTCCACACCCTGCAGCGCGAACGCGGCCCGATCGAAGCCTTTGCCACGACGGAGATCAAGCGCTAGGCGGCAAGCGCCACCTACAATCGCCGCCAGCCCATGAGCACCCTCCTCGTTTCCCTGCCGCTGGAAGCCGCCTCGGGCGCCACCGAGTGGGCGTTCGCGGTGACGCCGGACGGCAGCACGCTGGCGGAGCACGGCCGCACGCCGGCGGCCCTGCTGCCGCAGCCGCGCGGCGCCGGTGCCGAGGTGGTGGCGCTGGTGCCGGTGCAGGCGCTGGCCTGGCACCGCGTGGACCTGCCCAAGGGCCTCGTCCCCGGCACGCCGCGCATGCGCACCGCGCTGGAGGGCCTGCTGGAGGAGCGCCTGCTGGACGAGGCCGAGGCCGTGCACTTCGCGCTGCAGCCCGGCGCGCGTGCCGGCGAGCCGGCCTGGGTGGGCGTGTGCGACCGCGCCTGGCTGCGCACCGCGCTGCAGGTGCTGGAAGCCGCCGGCCGCCCCGTCTCGCGCATCGTGCCGGAGTTCGCGCCCGAGGGCACGCCGGCGCTGGCGGCCATCGGCGACCCGGACCAACCCCTGGTGGTGACCAGCAGCCAGGAGGGTGTGATCCACCTGCCGCTGACGCCGGCCGCCCTGCCGCTGCTGCCCGCGCTGCCGGAAGACGCGCCGCGGCTTGCCGAGCCCGCCGTCGCCGGGCTGGCCGAACAGGTGCTGCAGCAGAAGTTCGCGCTGCAGCAGGCGCCGCAGCGCTGGCTCGCGGCGGCCCGCACCCGCTGGGACCTGGCCCAGTTCGAATTCGCCAGCTCCGCCAAGGCCCGCACGCTCAAGAAGATCGCCGGCCGCTGGGGCGAGGTGCTGAACGCGCCGGCGTGGCGGCCGGCGCGCTGGGCCGCCGTCGCCCTGGTGGCGGTCCACCTGGCGGGGCTCAACGCCTGGGCCTGGAAGGAACGCGCCAGCCTCGACGCCAAGCGCGAGGCCGTGCGC
>NZ_DASSVG010000109.1:0-7459 GCF_035706265.1 Ramlibacter sp.
GGCTGGACGTGCTGGCCGTGACCGGCACCAACGGCAAGACCTCCACCGCCTGGTGGCTGGCCCAGGCGCTCGCCAACGTGGGCATCCCCTGCGGGCTGGTCGGCACGCTGGGCATCGGGCGGCCGCCGCACGTGGAGCACACCGGCCTCACCACGCCCGACCCGGTGCTGATGCAGCGCCACTTCCGCCGCTTCCTGGAGGAGGGTGCCCGGGCCTGCGCCATCGAGGCCTCCTCGATCGGCATCGTGGAGCGGCGCCTGGACGGCACGCGCATCCGCGTGGCCGGCTTCACCAACTTCACCCAGGACCACCTGGACTACCACGGTTCCATGGAAGCCTACTGGGCGGCCAAGGAGGAACTGTTCGACTGGGCCGACCTGCAGGCCGCCGTAGTCAACGTCGACGATGCCAAGGGCGAGCAGCTGGAGGCGAAGCTGTGGGGCGGCCCGGTGGAGCTGTGGACCGTCTCCTGCGTGCGCGATGCGCGCCTGCGGGCGCTGGACATCGGCTACGGCGACGAGGGCCTGCGCTTCACCCTGGCCGAGGCCGGCGACGCGCAGGTGCACGTGCTGCAGACCAAGCTGGTCGGCCAGTACAACGTCTCGAACCTGCTCGGCGTGGTCGGCATGATGCGCGCCATCGGCGTGCCGCTGGCGCAGGCCGTGGCCGCCTGCGCGGACCTGCTGCCGGTGCCGGGCCGCATGGAGCGCCTGGCCGAGCCGGGCCGGCCGCTGGTGGCCGTGGACTACGCCCACACGCCCGACGCGCTGGAGAAGGGCCTGCAGGCGCTGCGGCCGCTGGCCGCGCAGCGCGGCGGGCAGCTGTGGTGCGTGTTCGGCTGCGGCGGCGACCGCGATGCGACCAAGCGGCCGGTGATGGCCGCGGTGGCGGAGAAGAACGCCGACCGCGTCGTCGTGACCAGCGACAACCCGCGCAGCGAGAAGCCGGAAGCCATCATCAGCCAGATCCTGCTGGGCCTGTCGCACCGCGAGTGCGTGCAGGTGGAGCCGGACCGGGCCCGCGCCATCGCCGAAACCGTCCAGGCCGCCGCGGCCGCCGACGTGATCCTGGTGGCCGGCAAGGGCCACGAGGACTACCAGGAGATCGCCGGCGTGAAGCACTCGTTCTCGGACCAGGACCATGCGCGCCGGGCCCTCCTGAACTACGCGCAGCGCTCTTCACTCCCTCTCCCGCCTGCGGGAGAGGGCAGGGGTGAGGGCAAGGAGGCCCGCAAATGAGCGACGCCATGTTCCAACTGCAGCAGGCCGCCGAGTGGACCGCAGGCCGCCTCGTCGGCGACGGCGCCGTCGAGATCCAGCGCGTGCACTCCGACACCCGCACCCTGCAGCCGGGCGACCTCTTCGTCGCGCTGAAGGGCGAGCGCTTCGACGCCAACGACTTCCTCGCCGACGCGCAGGCCAAGGGCGCGGTCGCCGCGATTGCCCAGCCGGACCGCCTCCCGGCCGGCATGCCGGGCGTCGAGGTCGAGGACAGCAAGCTCGCGCTCGGCGAGCTCGCCCACGCCTGGCGCACGCAGTACAAGCTGCCGCTGATCGCGGTGACGGGCAGCAACGGCAAGACCACGGTGACGCAGATGATCGCGTCCATCCTGCGGGCCTGGCAGCCGGAGGGGCACCTGGCCACCCAGGGCAACCTGAACAACGACATCGGCCTGCCGCTCACGCTGCTGCGCCTGCGCGCGGCGCACCGCATCGGCGTGATCGAGCTGGGCATGAACCATCCGGGCGAGATCGGCACCCTCGCGCGCATCGCGGCGCCGACGGTGGCGCTGGTGAACAACGCGCAGCGCGAGCACCAGGAATTCATGGCCACCGTGGAAGCCGTGGCGCAGGAAAACGGCAGCGTGTTCGCCGCCCTGCCCATGCACGGCGTGGCGGTGTTTCCGGCCGGCGACCCGTTCACGATGCTGTGGACGGGGCTGGCCGACGCCCGGCCCTGCATGACCTTCGGCGACGACGATGCCGACGTGCGGCTCGCCGACGCGCAGTGGCAGCAGGGGCACTGGCAGGTGCAGGCCCGGACGCCCGCAGGACCGCTGGCCTTCACGCTGCAGGTCGCGGGCCGCCACAACGTGCGCAACGCGCTCGCCGCCGCCACCTGCGCGCTCGCCGCCGGCGTGCCGCTGCCGGCGATTGCCGCGGGGCTGGAAGGCTTCGAGCCGGTCAAGGGCCGCTCGCGCGCCCTCGCGGTGCAACTGGACGGCCGCACGCTGACGGTGGTGGACGACAGCTACAACGCCAACCCCGATTCCGTGCGCGCCGCGATCGACGTGCTGGCCGAACTGCCCGGCCCGCGCCTGCTGGTGCTGGGCGACATGGGCGAGGTGGGCAACCAGGGCCCGGCCTTCCACGCCGAAGTCGGCAACTACGCCCGCCAGCGCGGCATCGAGCAGCTGTTCACGCTGGGCGAGCAGGCCGCAGGCATGAAGGGCCGCCACTTCGGCGACATCGAAGCGCTCAACGCCGCCGTGCTGCAGGCGCTGGCGCAGGCCGAAAGCGTGCTGGTCAAGGGATCGCGCTTCATGAAGATGGAACGCGTGGTCGAGGCCATCGCCGCCCACGCAGGACAAGACAAGGGGAGGGCCGATGCTCGTTAGCCTGGCCGCGTGGATGCAAAGCCACGGGCACGAATTCGGATTCTTCCGGGTGTTCCAGTACATCACCTTCCGCGCGGTGATGGCGGCCATGACCGCGCTGCTGATCGGCATCCTCGCCGGCCCCTGGGTGATCCGGCGCCTGACCGCGCTGAAGATCGGCCAGCCGGTGCGCGAGTACGCGATGCAGTCGCACCTCAAGAAGAGCGGCACGCCCACCATGGGCGGCGTGCTGATCCTGATCTCCGTGCTGCTGTCGACCCTGCTGTGGTTCGACTGGACCAACCGCTTCGTCTGGATCGTGATCCTGGTGACGACCGGCTTCGGCGCCATCGGCTGGGTGGACGACTGGCGCAAGGTCGTCAACAAGGACCCCGAAGGCATGCGCTCGCGCGAGAAGTACTTCTGGCAGTCCCTGATCGGCATCGTGGCGGCGCTTTACCTCGCCTTCAGCGTTTCGGAAACCACCAACGTGCGCGTGCTGGGCCTGTTCGTGGACTGGGTGCGTTCGGGCTTCGACATGAGCCTGCCGCCGAAGGCCGGCCTGTGGATCCCGTTCTTCAAGGAAGTGACCTATCCGCTGGGCGTGTTCGGCTTCGTGGTGATGACCTACCTGGTGATCGTCGGCTCCAGCAACGCGGTCAACCTCACCGACGGCCTCGACGGGCTGGCGATCATGCCGGTGGTGATGGTCGGCTCGGCGCTGGGCGTGTTCGCCTACGTGACCGGCAACGCCGTGTTCGCGCGCTACCTGCTGCTGCCGCACATCCCCGGCTCGGGCGAGCTGCTGATCTTCTGCGCCGCGGTGGCGGGCGCCGGCCTCGCCTTCCTCTGGTTCAACGCCCACCCGGCCGAGGTGTTCATGGGCGACGTCGGCGCGCTGGCGCTGGGCGGCGCGCTCGGCACCATCGCCGTGATCGTGCGGCAGGAGATCGTGCTGGCCATCATGGGCGGCATCTTCGTGGTGGAGGCGCTGTCGGTGATGGCGCAGGTGATGTACTTCAAGTACACGAAGCGCAAGTACGGGGAGGGCCGGCGCATCCTGCTGATGGCGCCGCTGCACCACCATTTCGAGAAAACCGGCTGGAAGGAGACGCAGGTCGTGATCCGCTTCTGGATCATCACGATGCTGCTGTGCCTGGTCGGCCTGTCCACGTTGAAGCTGCGGTGATGGAAACCTTGCGCGACCAGGATGTGCTGGTGCTGGGCTGCGGGGCCTCGGGCCTCGCCATGGCGCGCTGGTGCGCCCGCAACGGCGCCCGCGTGACGGTGGCGGACACGCGCGAGGATCCGCCGCAACTGGCGACGCTGCGCGAGCAATTGCCCGACGCGGGCTTCGTCGGCGGCGCCTTCACGGCGGAACTGGCGCAGGGCCGCCAGCTCGTGCTGCGCAGCCCCGGCCTCACGCCGGAGCAGGTGGCGCCGGTGGAAGAGGCCGCGCGCGCGCAAGGCATTCCGGTGCGTGGCGAGCTGGGCCTCTTCGCCGATGCGCTGACCGCGATGCGCCAGGCCGAGGGCTACCACCCCGCCGTGCTCGCGGTGACGGGCACCAACGGCAAGACCACTGTCACGGCGCTCACGGGCCAACTGGTCGAGCGCAGCGGCAAGACGGTGGCCGTGGCCGGCAACATCGGCCCGACCCTGCTGGACACGCTGGCGGCCAAGCGCGACGCCAACGCGCTGCCCCAGGTCTGGGTGCTGGAGCTCTCCAGCTTCCAGCTCGATGGCGTGACCGGCTTCGAGCCCACGGCCGCCACCGTGCTGAACGTGACGCAGGACCACCTGGACTGGCACGGCACGATGGAGGCCTATGCCGCCGCCAAGGCGCGCATCTTCGGCCAGACCGCGGTGATGGTGCTCAATCGCGAGGACCCGCTGGTGATGAAGATGCTGCCGCCGCCGGTGCGCCTGAAGGGCGGCAAGTTCGAGCAGCGCAGCTACGTGACCTTCGGCGGCGACCTGCCGCAGCGCCCCGGCGACTTCGGCCTGGAGGTCGTGCACGGCATGGCGTGGCTGGTGCGCGCGCACGAAGCCGACGAGACGGAGAAACGCCGCAAGGACGCCGAGCAGGAGATCCACCTGCAGCGCCTGATGCCGGCCGACGCACTGCGCATCCGCGGCCGCCACAACGCGATCAACGCGCTCTCCGCCCTGGCGCTGGCCACTGCCGCAGGTTGCCAGCTCGGTCCCATGCTGTACGGCCTGCGCGAATACCGCGGCGAGCCGCACCGCGTCGAATCGGTGGCCATCGTCAATGACGTCGAGTACTTCGACGACAGCAAGGGCACCAACGTCGGCGCCACCGTGGCGGCGCTGCAAGGCCTGGGCGCCGAGCGCAAGCTGGTCGTGATCCTGGGCGGCGACGGCAAGGGGCAGGACTTCGCGCCGCTGGCGGAGCCGGTGGCGCGCTTCGCCCGTGCCGCCGTGCTGATCGGGCGCGACGGCCCGCAGATCCGCGCCGTGCTGGAAGGCACCGGCGTGCCGCTGGCCGACGCCGCGACGATGGAAGAGGCCGTGCGCGTGGCCACGCAGCGCGCCCACGCGGGCGACGCCGTGCTGATGTCGCCGGCCTGCGCGAGCTTCGACATGTTCCGCAACTATCCGCACCGCGCCGAGGTGTTCCGCGCCGCGGTGCAGGCGCTCGCCGACGAGGCAGGCGCGATGACGGGAGGCGACGCTTGAAGCTCGCGCTCGCCGGCATCGCCTCGGTGTTCCGCCGCAAGCCGTCGGGCGTGCGGGCCGACGCGCCCTGGGTGGCGCGCGGCGCCGCGCCGGTCGAAGGCCTGCGGCCTTTCGATCCGGCGCTGCTGTGGCTCACCGTGGCCCTGCTCGCGTGGGGCATGGTGATGGTGTATTCCGCCTCCATCGCGCTGCCGGACAACCCGCGCTTCAGCCGCTACGCCCACAGCTATTTCCTCAGCCGGCACGCGCTGTTCCTGGTCCTGTCCTTCGTGGCCGGCCTGCTGGCCTTCCAGGTCAAGGTGGAGACCTGGGAGCGGCTCGCCCCCTGGCTGTTCGTGGGCTCGCTGCTGCTGCTGGCGGTGGTGCTGATCCCGCACGTCGGCAAGGGCGTGAACGGGGCGCGCCGCTGGCTGGCACTGGGGCCGATCAACTTCCAGCCCTCCGAACTGGCCAAGTTCGCGGTGCTGCTCTATGCGGCCAACTACATGGTGCGCAAGATGGAGGTGAAGGAGCGCTTCTTCCGCGCCGTGCTGCCGATGGCCGCCGCCGTCGCTGTGGTGGGCGTGCTGCTGCTGGCCGAACCCGACATGGGCGCCTTCATGGTGATCGCGGTGATCGCGATGGGCATCCTGTTCCTGGGCGGCGTGAACGCGCGCATGTTCTTCCTGATCGCCGCCGTGATCGTGGTGGCCTTCATGCTGATGATCGCGTTCTCCGACTGGCGGCGCGAACGCATCTTCGCCTACCTCGATCCGTGGAACGAGAAGTACGCGCTCGGCAAGGGCTACCAGCTGTCGCACTCGCTGATCGCCATCGGCCGCGGCGAGATCTTCGGCGTCGGGCTGGGCGGCAGCGTGGAGAAGCTGCACTGGCTGCCGGAGGCGCACACCGACTTCCTGCTGGCCGTGCTGGGCGAGGAATTCGGCCTGGTCGGCGTGCTGACGGTGATCCTCTGCTTCCTGTGGATGACCCGGCGCATCATGCACATCGGCCGCCAGGCCATCGCGCTGGACCGCGTGTTCGCCGGCCTGGTGGCGCAGGGCGTGGGCATCTGGATCGGCTTCCAGGCCTTCATCAACATGGGCGTGAACCTGGGCGCGCTGCCCACCAAGGGCCTCACGCTGCCGCTGATGTCCTACGGCGGCTCCGCGGTGCTGATGAACGTGGTGGCGATCGCGGTGGTGCTGCGCATCGATTACGAAAACCGAACGCTGATGCGCGGAGGCCGGGCATGATCCTCGCACTATCCACGCGTAACGGAGCCCTCCCCCTTGAGGGGGAGGGTCGGGGTGGGGGGGTGCCACATGACGGCAAAGCGCCAGCGCCAAAAGCGACAGCGTTGGTGATGGCCGGCGGCACGGGAGGCCACATCTTCCCGGGCCTGGCCGTGGCCGAGGCGCTGCGCGCCCGGGGCTGGCGCGTGCACTGGCTGGGCGCACCCAACAGCATGGAGGCGCAGCTGGTGCCGCCGCGCGGCTTCCCGCTGGAGACGGTGGCCTTCGGCGGCGTGCGCGGCAAGGGGCTGAAGGCCTATGCCTTTCTGCCGCTGCGCATCCTGCACTCGTTCTGGCAGAGCATCCAGGTGCTGCGGCGCGTGCGCCCGCAGGTCGTCGTCGGCCTCGGCGGCTACATCACCTTTCCGGGCGGCATGATGGGCGTGCTGCTCGGCAAGCCGCTGGTGCTGCACGAGCAGAACTCGATCGCCGGCATGGCCAACCGCGTGCTCGCGACGGTGGCCGACCGCGTCTACAGCGCCTTCCCCGACGTGCTGAAGAAGGGCGAGTGGGTCGGCAACCCGCTGCGCGAGGCCTTCCTGCGCCAGCCGCCGCCCGAGGAACGCTTCGCCGGCCGCACCGGACCGCTGAAGGTGCTGGTGGTGGGCGGCAGCCTGGGCGCCAAGGCGCTCAACGAGATCGTGCCGCAGGCGCTGGCCCGCATCCCCGCGGCCAACCGCCCTCATGTGCTGCACCAGAGCGGCGCGAAGCAGATCGACGAACTGCGGGCCAACTACGCCCGGGCCGGCGTCGAGGCGGAGCTCACGCCCTTCATCGAGGACACGGCCAGCGCGTATGCCGAAGCCGACCTCGTGATCTGCCGCGCCGGCGCCAGTACCGTGACGGAGATCGCCGCGGTGGGCGCGCCGGCGCTGTTCGTTCCCTTTCC
>NZ_DASSVG010000110.1:0-4725 GCF_035706265.1 Ramlibacter sp.
GGAAGTCGTCCACCACGCCGGCCGCCAGCGGGGCCTCGGGGCCGACCACGGTGAGCGCGATCTTCTCCTTGAGCGCCCAGTCGCGCAGCTCCCGCAGGTCCGCTATCGCGACGTTCTCCAGCCGTGGATCGAGCGCGGTGCCGCCATTGCCGGGCGCAACGTAGACCGCCTGCACCTTGGGCGACTGCGCCAGCTTCCACGCCAGCGCGTGCTCGCGGCCGCCGCCGCCGATGACCAGGACTTTCACGCTGGGGCCTTCACGCTTCTTCGATCTCGGCGTTGTGGTAGACCGCCTGCACGTCGTCGAGGTCTTCCAGCAGGTCGACCAGCTTCTGCATGCGCGCGGCATCCTCGCCGGCGAGCTCGATCGTGTTCTCCGGCCGCATCGTCACTTCCGCGACTTCGGGCTTCAGGCCCGCGGCCTCGAGCGCGTTGCGGACCTTCTCGAACTCGCCGGGTGCCGTCAGCACCTCGATGGCGCCGTCGTCGTCCGCGATCACGTCGTCGGCGCCGGCCTCCAGCGCCACTTCCATCACCTTGTCCTCGCTGGTGCCGGGGGCGAAGATCAGCTGGCCGCAATGCTTGAACTGGAAGGCCACGGAGCCCTCCGTCCCCATGTTGCCGCCGTGCTTGCTGAAGGTGTGGCGCACTTCCGCCACGGTGCGGACCTTGTTGTCCGTCATGGTGTCGACGATGATGGCCGCGCCGCCGATGCCGTAGCCCTCGTAGCGGATTTCCTCGTAGCTCACGCCTTCGAGGTTGCCGGTGGCCTTGTCGATGTTGCGCTTGATGGTGTCGGCCGGCATGTTGGCCGCCTTGGCCTTGTCCACCGCCAGCCGCAGGCGCGGGTTGGCCGACAGGTCGCCCCCGCCCTGGCGCGCCGCCACCATGATTTCACGGATGACGCGCGTCCAGATCTTGCCCCGCTTCTCGTCCTGGCGTCCCTTGCGGTGCTGGATGTTTGCCCATTTGCTGTGTCCGGCCACGGATTCGTCCTCTTCTGCGCTTGTGCTGTACTCTACGAAGAACAACATTCTACTTTTCGCACCATGCCGGAACCGCTCCTCATCGCGCAACACGGTCAAACCCAGGCCCACCTGCTGCCGGCGCTGGCCAACCGGCATGGGCTCGTCACCGGCGCCACCGGCACCGGCAAGACCGTCACCCTGCAGAAGCTGGCCGAAAGTTTCAGCCGCATCGGCGTGCCGGTGTTCCTGGCGGACATCAAGGGCGACCTGACGGGCATCAGCCAGGCCGGCCGGCTGGAGGGCAAGCTGGCGCAGGCCGTCAAGGAGCGCGGCCTGCCCGAGCCCGAGCCGCTGGCGTGCCCGACCACGCTGTGGGACGTCTTCGGCGAACAGGGCCATCCGGTCCGTGCCACGGTCTCCGACATGGGGCCGCTGCTGCTCGCGCGCATGCTGAACCTGAACGAGACCCAGGCCGGCGTGCTGCAGATCGTCTTCAAGATCGCCGATGCCAACGGCCTGCTGCTGCTGGACCTGAAGGACCTGCGGGCCATGCTGCAGCACGTGGGCGACAACGCGAAACAGTTCACCACCGAGTACGGCAACATCAGCGCCGCCAGCGTGGGTGCGATCCAGCGCGGGCTGCTGCAGATCGAGTCGCAGGGCGGCGACCGCTTCTTCGGCGAGCCGATGCTGAACATCGCCGACTTCCTGCAGACGGACCCGCAGGGCCGCGGCGTGGTCAACATCCTGGCGGCGGACAAGCTGCTGAACGCGCCCCGCCTGTACGCCACCTTCCTGCTGTGGCTGCTGTCGGAGCTGTTCGAGACGCTGCCCGAGGTGGGCGACCTGGAGCAGCCCAAGCTGGTGTTCTTCTTCGACGAAGCACACCTGCTGTTCGACGAGGCGCCCAAGGTGCTGGTGGAGCGCATCGAGCTGGTCGTGCGGCTGGTGCGGTCCAAGGGCGTGGGCGTCTATTTCGTGACGCAGAACCCGCTGGACATCCCCGATTCCGTGCTGGCGCAACTGGGCAACCGGGTGCAGCATGCGCTGCGCGCCTTCACCCCGCGCGACCAGAAGGCGGTCAAGGCGACGGCGGAAACCATGCGCCAGAAGCCGGGCCTCGACATCGCGAGCGCGATCACCGAGCTGGCCGTCGGCGAGGCACTGGTGAGCTTCCTCGACGAGAAGGGCCGGCCGAGCGTCACCGAGCGCCTGTTCGTGGTGCCGCCGGGCAGCCGGATCGGCCCGATCGCGCCCGAGCAGCGGCAGGCGCTGCTGCGCGATTCGATCGTGGCCGGGGTGTACGAGCAGACGGTGGACCGCGAATCCGCTTACGAGAAGTTGAAGGGGCGGGCGGCGGCCTCGTCGCCTGCGGGCGGTGGTGTGCCGGGCGGGCCGGGCGGGGTCGCAGCCGGTGCCGGTTCTGGCCCGGCTGGCAGCGCGGGCGATGCCGCCGGCGGCAACGTGCTGGGCGGCCTGTCGGACATCCTCTTCGGCTCGACCGGCCCCCGCGGCGGCAAGCGCGAGGGCCTGGTCGAAAGCTTCGCCAAGTCCGCCATCCGCACCGTCGGCAGCTCCGTCGGCCGCGAGATCGTCCGGGGCGTGCTGGGCGGCATCCTGGGCAAGAGGCGCTGAGGCGCGCTGATAGCGCCCCCAGTCCGCGAAGCGCTTCCACGTAGGCTGGGGCGGCGCCAGCCGACGTAGGCTGGGGCGGCGCCAGCCGCCGAAGCTGAGACGTAGGCTGGGGCGGCGCCAGCCGCCGAAGCTGAGCGGAAGCGAAGCCCAGCAAGCGAGCTGCCAGAAGCCCCACTCTCCGGCGGTAATACCTCACCAGCCCCCGCCCCTTCTCCCGCGTTGTACGCACACCATGCGTACCTACATCCGCGCCGACGCCGCCGGTGCCACCTACTTCTTCACCCTGGCATTGCAGGACCGCAGCGCCCGCTGGCTGGTCGACCACGTGGACGACCTTCGCGCCGCCGTCAGGCAGGTCAAGGCCCGGCACCCGTTCGACATCGAGGCCATGGTGGTGCTCCCCGAGCACCTCCATGCCCTGTGGCGCCTGCCAGTGGACGACAGCGATTTCTCCACGCGCTGGATGCTGGTGAAGCAGACGTTCACGCGCCTGCTCATGGCCAAGGGCATCCTCGAGGATTCAGCCGCGGGCCCGCGCGGCGGCAAGAGGGAGCGCTCCGTGTGGCAGCGCCGCTTCTGGGAGCACCAGATCCGGGACGAGGAGGACTTCCAGCGCCATGTGGAGTACATCCACTACAACCCGGTGAAGCACGGGTGGGTGTCGCGAGCGGTCGAGTGGCCGCACTCCAGCCTGCACCGGTTCATTCGGGAGGGGGTGGTGGCGGCGGATTGGGGGATCGGCGCGGCGATCGAGGGGCAGTTCGGCGAGTAGCGGCGCGTCGGCTGGTTGCCGCCGGCATCGCTGGGCTTCGCGCGCTTCGCGCTCAGCGTCGACGGCTGGCGCCGCCCAGCCTGCGAATTGCAGCCGACAAGAACGCGGCCCCCCGCGCCAACCCACCCCAGCTTTGCTAGAGTGACACCTTTGCCGCAGGACGTCATGGCCTCCGAAGCATCCGCCCCCCGCCACATCCGGTTGACCTCGCACCACGGCGGCCACGGCGCGCCGGCCATCCAGTGGGGCGCGGCTACGCCGGCCGAGCGCGGCCCCATCGTGGGCACCACCACCAAGCGCAGCCACCGCAACGTGATCGGCACCCACAGCGGCTCCTACAGCGTCTACCGCGCGCTGGCCGTCGCGGCCGGGGCGCTCAAGCGCGAGCACAAGGCCGACCTCACCAACACCGCCCCCACCGACGTGATCGGCCCGTACCCCCAATGGACGGATCCGGGCAAGATCGTGAGCCTCGATCCCTGGGGCGCGCAGGTCGCGGAGGTGTTCGCCGACGAACTGAAGCAGGGCTACGACATCCGGCCGACCATCGCGATCACCAAGGCCCACGTGATCCTGCCCGAGGTGATCGAGGGGCTGCAGAAGGGCCGGCTGAAGCCGGATGGGCGCTTCCTGATGGAAGGCGGCGCCGCCTGCGTGACCAAGGCGGCGATCGAGCCCGTCTGGTGGCTGCCCGGCGTCGCCAGGCGCTTCGGCTGCAGCGAATCCGACCTGCGCCGCGTGCTGTTCGAGGAGACCGGCGGCATGTACCCCGAGCTGGTGACGCGCAGCGACCTCGAGGTCTTCCTGCCCCCCATCGGCGGCCAGACGGTCTACATCTTCGGCAACGCCCGCGACCTGGCCAACCCCGAAGTCGAACTCACCGCCCGCGTGCACGACGAGTGCAACGGCTCCGACGTGTTCGGCTCCGACATCTGCACCTGCCGGCCCTACCTCACGCACGCGATCGAGGAATGCATCCAGGGCGCCCAGCGCGGTGGCGTGGGCCTGGTGGCCTACTCGCGCAAGGAGGGCCGTGCGCTCGGCGAAGTGACCAAGTTCCTGGTCTACAACGCGCGCAAGCGCCAGGCTGGCGGCGACACGGCCGACCAGTACTTCGCCCGCACCGAATGCGTGGCCGGGGTGCAGGACATGCGCTTCCAGGAACTGATGCCCGACGTGCTGCACTGGCTGGGCGTGCGCCGCATCCACCGGCTCGTCTCCATGAGCAACATGAAGTACGACGCGATCACGAATTCCGGCATCGAAGTGGGCGAGCGCGTGGACATCCCGGCCGAACTGATCCCGGCGGACGCCCAGGTCGAGATCCAGGCCAAGAAGGCCGCCGGCTAC
>NZ_DASSVG010000111.1:0-11829 GCF_035706265.1 Ramlibacter sp.
AGCGCGCCGCCGACGGTGCCGATCAGCATCGCCGCGGCGGTGCCGGCGCCGCCGCCGATCTGGCTGCCCACTGCGGCGCCGGTGATGGCGCCCGCCAGGCCACCCATGCCCGAAGTCTGGGGCTGGGCCTGCACCATGCCCGGCACGCAGTTCTGCCGCGGGACGGCGACCTGCTGGATCACGGGCTGGGACGAAATGACGTTGCCGACTTCCTGCGCCGAGGCCCCGAAGGCCACGAGGCCGAGGGCCGAAAGAAGGACGGTATGTTTCATGGCAAGAACTCGTTCTGGACTGCTGATGCTGAAAGTCTAGACAGGCGGCCCAGCCGTTTGCAGGCTTTACAGTAAAGCGCCGGTAAAAATACCTGGCTCAGGTACTCTTTCGCGCCTGCCACGCGGCGGCGTCGAACCCTACGGTCACGGCGCCGTCCGGCCACTCCACCACCGGCCGCTTGATCACGCTCGGCTGGGCCAGCATGAGCTCGCGTGCACCGGCCTCGTTGCCGGCGCGCAACTGCGCCTGCGCCTCCAGCTTGCGCCAGGTGCTGCCCTGGCGGTTCAGCAGCTTTTCCCAGCCGGCGGTGCGCAGCCACGCATCCAGGTGCTGCGCCGGCACGCCGCTCTTCTTGAAGTCGTGGAACGCGTAGTCGACGCCCTGGTCCGCGAGCCACGCGCGCGCCTTCTTCACCGTGTCGCAGTTGGTGATGCCGTAGAGGGTGGGAACCATGCGGCCATGATAGCCAGGGGTCCACCGCGACCCTGCGGCCAGGATAGCCAGAGGCCAACCGCGACAATCGGGGGATGGACAACCTCAGCGACTGGCTGGCGCATTGCGAGCGCCTGCATCCGAAGAACATCGCGCTCGGCCTCGACCGCGTCGAACAGGTGGCCGCGCGCCTGGGGCTGCGCTTCGAGTGCCCCGTGATCACCGTGGCCGGCACCAACGGCAAGGGCTCCACCTGCGCCATGCTGGAGGCCATCGCGCTGCAGGCCGGCTGGCGCACCGGCGTGTACACCTCGCCGCACCTGGTGCAGTTCGAGGAGCGCTGCCGCATCGCCGGCGAGAGCGCCAGGGAGCAGGACCTGCTGCCGCACTTCGAGCGCGTCGAGGCGGCCCGCGCGCTCGACGACGTGGCGCTCACCTACTTCGAGTTCACCACGCTGGCGATCCTGAGCCTGATGGCGGCCAGCCGCCTCGACGTCGCGATCCTGGAAGTGGGGCTCGGCGGCCGGCTCGACGCCGTGAACGTGATCGACACCGACTGCGCGATCATCACCAGCATCGACGTCGACCACGCCGAGTTCCTGGGGTCGGACCGCGAGACCATCGGCCGCGAGAAGGCCGGCATCCTGCGGCCCGGCAAGCCCGCCGTGGTGAGCGATCCGATGCCGCCGCACAGCGTGGTCCAGCATGCCGAGGCGCTCGGCGCCGACCTCTGGCTGCTGGGGCGCGACTTCAATTTCTCCGGCGACAAGCAGCAGTGGGCGTGGGCCGGGCGCGGGCGGCGCTATGCGGGCCTGGGCTATCCGGCTTTGCGCGGTGCCAACCAGTTGCTCAATGCCTCCGGCGTGCTGGCGGCGCTCGACGCGCTGCGCCAGCGGCTGCCGGTGACGGCGCAGGCGATCCGCAACGGCCTGGCGATGGTCGACCTGGCGGGCCGCTTCCAGATCATCCCCGGCCAGCCGGCGCTGGTGCTGGACGTGGCGCACAACCCGCACGCGGTGGCGGCGCTCGCGGCCAACCTCGATGCCATGGGCTTCTACCCCGCCACGCACGGGGTGTTCGGCGCGATGGCGGACAAGGACCTCGCGGCCATGCTGGCGAAGATGGGCCCGCTGGTGGACCGCTGGTACTTCACCGACCTGCCCACGCCGCGCGCGGCGAGCGCGCAGGCGCTGCTGGCGCAATGGCAGGCAATGCCGCAGCGGCGCGACGTGTCCGCGAGCACCCACACGAGCCCGCAGGACGCCCTGCAGGCCGCCGTGGCTGCGGCCGAGCCCACTGATAGAATCCTCGTGTTCGGATCGTTCTTCACGGTGGGCAGTGTGCTCACGCACGGCGTGCCGCGCCTGTCTTCCAAACATCTGGGCTGAGCCCCTCCCGATGGCCTTGTTCAAGTTGCGCAAGAAGGCCGACGCTCCGATGGCGGCGTCGGCTCCCGCCGAAAGCATCGAAGCGATGCGGCGGCGCGCCCGCCACCGCCTGATCGGCGCCGTGGTCCTGGTGCTGGTCGGCGTGATCGGCTTCCCGCTGCTGTTCGACACCCAGCCCCGCCCGGTGGCGGTGGACATCCCGATCGAGATTCCCGACCGCAACAAGGTCAAGCCGCTGCCGCCGCTGCCCGCTTCGCCGGCCCCGGCGGTCGCCGGCAAGGTGGCGAGCGCGCCGGTGATCACCGAGACCCGGCAGGAGGCCGGCCTGCCGCCGGCGGAGAGCAAGCCGCCGGTCGTGGCCGCGCCGGCACCCGCGAAGACCGAGCCGCCCAAGGTGGCCCGCACCGAGCCGCCCAAGGTGGCGAAGGCCGAGAGCGCCCCCGAGAAGAAGCCGGAACCGCGCGAGGAAGCGCGGCCCGAACCGAAGGTGGAAGCGACCAAGGCCCAGGCGCTGCTGGAAGGCCGGTCGGTCGATGCGGCCGCGCGCTACGTGGTGCAGGTCGGCGCCTTCGCGGAAAAGGAAAAGGCCCGCTCGGCCCAGCAGAAGCTGGAGCGCGCGGGGCTGAAGAACTACACCAACGTCGCCGAAACGAAGAACGGGCCGCGCATCCGCGTGCGGGCGGGTCCCTTCGCCTCGCGTGCCGAGGCCGACCGCGCGGCGGAGAAGATCAAGAGCCTGGCGCTGCCGGCCGCGATCCTGTCGCTGTAGTGGCGGTGCTCGACTGGGTGGTGGCCGCCGTGCTGGCCGCGTCGGTGCTGCTGGGCCTGTGGCGGGGGCTGGTGTACGAAGTCCTGTCGGTGCTGAACTGGCTGGCGGCCTTCCTGCTGGCGCAGTGGCTCGCGCCGCGCGCCGCCGCGCTGATGCCGCTGGGCCACGCCGGCGAGTCCATCCGCTACGCTGCGGGGTTCGCGGTGGTGTTCATCGCGGCGCTGTTCGCGGGCGGACTGCTGACGTGGCTGACGAAGAAACTGGTCGCCGCCGTCGGCCTGGCCCCGGTGGACCGGGCCCTCGGCGGCATCTTCGGGCTGGTGCGCGGCGCGGTCGCCGTGCTGGTGCTCGCGGTGGTGGTCCACCTCACCGGCCTGAAGGAGAGTGCCTGGTGGACGGAATCGATGACGGCCGGCGTGGCGACGGCGGCCTTGCGTGGATTGAAGCCGGTGGTGCCCGAGCGGTTCGGCGCCTACCTGCCGGCGTGAAGGAAAGCGAAACACTATGTGCGGAATCGTCGGGGTCGTCAGCCAGGGCCCGGTCAACCAGCTGATCTACGACGCCTTGCTGCTGCTGCAGCACCGCGGACAGGATGCCGCCGGCATCGTCACCCAGCAGGGCCGCAAGGTCTACATGCACAAGGCCAAGGGCATGGTGCGCGACGTGTTCCGCACCCGCAACATGCGCGCGCTGCCGGGCAACGTGGGCCTGGGCCAGGTGCGGTATCCGACCGCCGGCAACGCCTACAGCGAGGAGGAGGCCCAGCCCTTCTACGTCAACGCGCCCTTCGGCATCACGCTGGCGCACAACGGCAACCTCACCAACGCGCAGGCGCTGAAGGCGGAACTGTTCTCCACCGACCACCGCCACATCAACACCGAGAGCGACACCGAGGTGCTGGTGAACGTGTTCGCGCACGAACTGGAGCGCACCACGCGCAACGTGCCGCTGACGCCGCAGGACGTGTTCGCGGCGGTGGCCAACGTCCACCGGCGCATCCGCGGCTCCTACGCGGTGGTGGCGCTGGTCGCCGGCCATGGCCTGGTGGCCTTCCGCGATCCGTTCGGCATCCGGCCGCTGTGCATCGGCGTCGGTGCCGACGGCACCGTGATGGTGGCGAGCGAATCGGTCACGCTGGAAGGCACGGGCCACCGCTTCGAGCGCGACATCGCGCCCGGCGAGTGCGTGTTCGTGGACATGCAGGGCCAGGTGCACGCCGCGCAGTGCGCGCAGGACCCGAAGCTCTCGCCCTGCATCTTCGAGTACGTGTACCTCGCGCGGCCCGATTCGGTGCTGGACGGCATCTCGGTCTACCAGGCGCGCCTGAACCTCGGCGAGACGCTCGCCAAGCGCGTGATCTCCACCGTGCCGCCCAACGAGATCGACGTGGTGATCCCGATCCCGGAATCGAGCCGCCCGAGCGCCATGCAGCTCGCGCAACTCCTGGGCATCCCGTACCGCGAGGGCTTCGTCAAGAACCGCTACGTGGGCCGCACCTTCATCATGCCGGGCCAGGCGGTGCGCAAGCGCTCGGTGCGGCAGAAGCTCAACGCCATCGCGAGCGAATTCGCCGGCCGCAACGTGCTGCTGGTGGACGACTCGATCGTGCGCGGCACCACCAGCCGCGAGATCGTGCAGATGGCGCGCGACGCCGGCGCCCGCAAGGTCTACATGGCCAGCGCCGCGCCGCCGGTGCGCTTCCCCAACGTGTACGGCATCGACATGCCCACGGCGACCGAACTGGTGGCCCACGGCCGCACGGTGGAACAGGTGCGCGAGATCATCGGCTGCGACGCCCTGATCTACCAGGACGTGGAAGGCATGAAGAACGCCATCGGCAAGCTCAACGCGCGGCTGGACGGCTTCGACGCCTCCTGCTTCGACGGCGTGTACGTCACCGGCGACATCAACCCCGAGGACATCGCCCGCATCAACGAGGCGCGCGTCGGCCAGGAGGATCCGCTGGAGGAAACGACCTCGCGCCTGTCCATCCCCAACCCGCAGGAGGCCTGAACCATGCAAGGCAAGACCCTGCCCCCCGGCCTGCGCCGCGAGACCCTGGCGGTGCGCACCGCGCTGCCCCCCAGCCAGTGGGGCGAGAACTCCGAGGCGCTGTACCTCACCAGCGGCTTCGTGCAACCGGACTCCGAGACTTCGGCGCGCCGCTTCGCCAACCCGCAGGAAGGCTACACCTACGGCCGCACTTCGAACCCGACGACCACCAGCTTCGAGCTGCGCCTGGCCGCGCTGGAAGGCACCGAAGCCGCCATCGCGACTTCCACCGGCATGGCCGCCATCCTGCTGCTCTGCATGGGCGTGCTCAAGGCGGGCGACCACGTGGTCTGCTCGCGTTCGGTGTTCGGCTCCACGCTGAACCTGTTCGCCAAGGAGTTCGGCAAGTTCGGGGTGGAGAGCACCTTCGTCTCGCAGACCGAGCTGCAGGAATGGCAGCAGGCGATCAAGCCGAACACGAAGCTGCTGTTCGCCGAGACGCCCACCAACCCGCTCACCGACGTGTGCGACATCCGCGCGCTGGCGGAGCTGGCGCACGGCGCCGGCGCGCTGCTGTGCGTGGACAACTGCTTCTGCTCGCCGGTGCTGCAGCGGCCGACCGAGCTGGGCGCGGACTTCGTGATCCACTCCGGCACCAAGTACCTGGACGGCCAGGGCAGGGTGATGGCCGGCGCCATCTGCTCCTCCGCGCGCTGGATCAACGAGGTGTTCGCGCCGATCGTGCGCACCGCCGGCATGAGCCTGGCGCCGTTCAATGCCTGGGTGGTGCTCAAGGGCCTGGAGACGCTGGACATCCGCATGCGGCAGCAGTGCGCCAACGCGCTGGCCGTGGCGCAGTTTCTCGCCGCGCATCCGAACGTGACGCGGGTGTACTACCCGGGGCTGGAATCGCATCCGCAGCACGCGCTGGCCATGCGCCAGCAGTCGGGGCTGGGCGGCGCCGTGGTGTCGTTCGACGTCAAGGGCAGCGACCCGGCCAGCCTGCGCGCCAACGCCTTCAAGGTGATCGACAGCGCCCAGGTCATGAGCATCGCCACCAACCTGGGCGACACCAAGACCATCATCAGCCACTCGGCCACCACCTCGCACGGCCGCCTCAGCGAGGAGCAGCGCCAGGCGGCCGGCATCGGCCAGGGCCTGATCCGGCTGGCGGTGGGCCTCGAACATCCCCTCGACATCCAGGACGACCTCCTGAGGGGCCTGGAACAGCTGTGAAAATCCGAACCCGCTTCGCCCCTTCGCCGACCGGCTTCATCCACCTCGGCAACATCCGCTCCGCCCTCTATCCGTGGGCCTTCGCCCGCTCGCAGGGCGGCACCTTCATCCTGCGCATCGAGGACACCGACCTGGAGCGCTCCACCCAGGCCGCGGTGGACGTGATCCTCGAGGGCATGCGCTGGCTGGGCCTGGACCCCGACGAAGGGCCCTACTACCAGATGCAGCGCATGGACCGCTACCGCGAGGTGCTGGCGCAGATGCGCGAGCAGGGGCTGGTCTATCCCTGCTACATGAGCGTGGCGGAACTCGACGCCCTGCGCGAGCGGCAGATGGCCGCCAAGGAGAAGCCGCGCTACGACGGCACCTGGCGCCCCGAGCCGGGCAAGACGCTGCCCCCCGTACCTGAAGGCGTGCAGCCGGTGTGGCGCTTCCGCAATCCCCTCGAGGGCACGGTCCGCTGGGACGACAAGGTCAAGGGCCGCATCGAGATCCGCAACGACGAACTCGACGACCTGGTGATCGCGCGGCCCGACGGCACGCCCACCTACAACTTCTGCGTGGTGGTCGACGACATCGACATGCAGATCACCCACGTGATCCGCGGCGACGACCACGTGAACAACACGCCGCGCCAGATCAACATCTTCCGCGCCCTCGGCCAGGAGCCGCCGGTGTTCGCGCACCTGCCCACCGTGCTGAACGAGCAGGGCGAGAAGATGAGCAAGCGGCACGGCGCCAAGCCGGTCACCTGGTACCGCGACGCCGGCTTCCTGCCCGACGCGATGGTGAACTACCTGGCGCGCCTGGGCTGGTCGCACGGCGACGACGAGATCTTCAGCCGCGAGCAGTTCCTGCAGTGGTTCGACCTCGAGCACCTGGGGCGCAGCGCCGCGCAGTTCGACGAGGCCAAGCTGCGCTGGGTGAACGCGCAGCACATGAAGCTCGCCAGCGACGAGGCGCTGGCGCTGCGCGTGCGCGACCTGCTGGAGCAGCGCGGCGTGCAGGCCGATGCGCGCCTGAGTGCGATCTGCGGCCTGCTGAAGGACCGCTGCGACACCCTGGTGGCGCTGGCCGACTGGGCGCAGCGCTTCTACACCGAGGTGCAGCCCGATCCGGCGGAGTTGCAGAAGCACATCACCGACGGCGTGCGGCCCGCGCTCGGCATGCTGGCGAAGATGCTCGAGTCCTGCCCCTGGACCAAGGAGGACATCGCGCTCGCGATCAAGGAAACGCTGCGCGCCACGGGCCTGAAGATGCCGCAACTGGCGATGCCGGTGCGCGTGCTGGTGATGGGCACGGCGCAGACGCCCTCGGTGGATGCGGTGCTCGCATTGAGCCAGCGCGACGTTGTGGTCGAGCGACTTCGAAACGCCTGACTTTTCAGTGTAGAATTCAAGGCTCGACACCTGCAGGGGGTATAGCTCAGCTGGGAGAGCGCTTGCATGGCATGCAAGAGGTCAGCGGTTCGATCCCGCTTACCTCCACCACACAAGTGTCGAGAAGAAGAGAAGAGGTAGCGCGTCCGCAGGGCGTGCGTCCCAAGGTTTCGACCCTATCGTCTAGAGGCCTAGGACATCACCCTTTCACGGTGAGTACCGGGGTTCGAATCCCCGTAGGGTCGCCAAGTTTGGCTGCACTTGGCCCGCAAGGGCGCGAAGCAGCTCCGACGCGGAGTGGTAGTTCAGTCGGTTAGAATACCGGCCTGTCACGCCGGGGGTCGCGGGTTCGAGTCCCGTCCACTCCGCCAGTCTTGCGAAAAGTGAGAACGGAAATCCCGAGGGGGGTATAGCTCAGCTGGGAGAGCGCTTGCATGGCATGCAAGAGGTCAGCGGTTCGATCCCGCTTACCTCCACCAGGTTTTCCGTTTGCTTGGTCCAGGTTTTGACCCTATCGTCTAGAGGCCTAGGACATCACCCTTTCACGGTGAGTACCGGGGTTCGAATCCCCGTAGGGTCGCCAAGTTTGGCTGCGCTTGGCCCGCAAGGGCGCGAAGCAGCCCCGACGCGGAGTGGTAGTTCAGTCGGTTAGAATACCGGCCTGTCACGCCGGGGGTCGCGGGTTCGAGTCCCGTCCACTCCGCCAGATTCACGAAAGCCCTGCTCCTGCGAGCAGGGCTTTTTCGTTTCCGGGCCCGGATCGTCCTTTTGGGGCTGGCATGCGCATTGCAGAGAAGGATGATGCGCCCATGCAGCGCCGATGCGTCGGATTCCCTTTTCCGGCGTGCTTCTGCTTACAAGCAGGGGCGCGCCGGAACCGCCATGGCGCGGCGCAGTCCACTGTTTTCAGCCTCGAACGGGCGGTTCTGTCAAGTGGCACAAAGCCGGAGCGCGCCACACCGCCTGTCCATATCTTTGGCACTTTGGTGCCGAGTTGAACGTGACGAATTGCAAGTTCATCACGAAGCCATTAATAATGAAATCGCTCAGGCGAGAACTGGGCCAGGACGGGACCGAGGGGGGCCCGGCCTTCGAAGCAGGAGGATCTCCGTGAAGCACTTCGCCGGACTGCCTGGCGGTGGCTTGCGTTTCCCAGCGGTGCTGCGCCTCGATCGGTGGCGCTGGCCGCGCCGTGCTTCGCCCGACCTCGTCTTCGCCGCGGCCGCCGAAAGCGCGGTCAGCGCAGTCACGGCGCCCACGGCGGCGCCCGCGCCGGCATACGCGTCCGCTGGCGCCACCGTCCGGACCGCTTCGCCAGGTGCGAAGGAATCGCGGCCGGCCGCTCCCGTGCGGTCCTTCAACCTGCTGCGCTGGTTCTCGATCGCCAGTCTCGCGGCGCTGCTGCCGGTGGCCGCCGTCACCGGTACCGTGCTGTCGCATTTCGTCACGCAGCAGGCGCTGCAGCGTGATGCGCTGCTGACGGCCCAGTTCATCTACAACTGCCTGGGCGTGGAGGCGGCGCAGATCGGCGCGGTGAGCCTGGTGCCCTTCCTCGACCCGCGCGTCGACACCTGGACGGCCGGCCTGTCGCCCAAGGTCGTGGCGCAGGCCCGTTCCGAGGTCTACGAGCACCTCGAGACCCTGCCGGACGTGCTGCTCACGAGCGTCTACGCGCGCGACGGCAAGATCGTCTGGTCCACCAACCGCGACCTGATCGGCACCTTCACCACCGAGAACGACGAGCTGCGCGAAGCCTTCGCCTCCAAGATGGACGTGGCCAAGCACCACGCCGGCAACATGTCGGAGCGGGCGGAACAGCGCTTCGTGGTGGAACCCAAGGAGTTCTTCATCGAGAACTACGTGCCGCTGACCGATCCCAAGGGCGAGGTCGTGGCGGTGGTGGAGGTCTACAAGGAGCCGCGCCACCTGATGGACTCGATCCGCACCGGCCAGGTGCTGGTGTGGATGACGACGCTGGCGGGCGGCTTCGTGATCTACCTGGGCCTGTTCAGCATCGTGCGGCGCGGCTCGCGCGTGCTGGCGCAGCAGCAGCGCCAGCTGCTGGAGGCGCAGTCGCAGGTGTTCGCGGGCGAGATGGCCACGGCGCTGGCGCACAGCCTGCGCAACCCGCTGGCGAGCGTGCGCTCCAGCGCGGAACTGGCCGCCTGCACCGACGACCTGCCGGTGCGCAAGAACGCGCAGGACATCATCACCCAGGTCGATTTCCTGTCGCAGTGGGTGCGCGAATTGCTCCTGTACTCGCGCCCGATCGCCGGCGAAACCGAGGCGGTGGACCTGTGCGCCGTGCTGGACAGCCTGCTCGCCTCCTTCGCGCCGACCTTCGAGCGCGCCAAGGTGCGGGTGGTATGGGAGCGCGGGGCCGCCTGCGGCAACGCGGTGCAGGGCAACACCTCGCTGCTGCGGCAGGCGCTGCACAGCGTGGTCTCCAACGCGGTGGAGGCCATGCCCCGCGGCGGGGAGCTGCGCATCGAGATGCGCAAGGTGAAGAACCCGGATGGCGTGGATCTTGTATTCGCCGATTCCGGGGTGGGCATGACGGAGCAGCAGATGGAGTCCGCCTTCCGGCCGTTCCATACCACCAAGTCCCATGGGCTGGGGGTGGGGCTGCCGATGGTGAAGCGGGCGATGGAGCGCTTCGGTGGTTACGTGGCGCTGAGCAGCGAGCCGAATGTCGGCACGCAGGTGCGCCTGCATTTCAAGGCATAGGAAAGAGCAATGGGCAAGACCGTACTGGTGGTGGAAGACGACGCCATCCAGCAGGCCAACATCAGCGCGTACCTGACCCGCAACGGCTGGGAGGTGCAGGCCTGCGGCTCCGCCGAGGAAGCGCTGGGGCTGTTCGACACGCTGCATCCCGATGCGGTGGTGACGGACCAGCGCCTGCCGCGCATGACAGGCATCGAGCTGCTGACGAAGTTCCGCGAGAGCGACCCGATGGCCAAGTGCATCGTGATGACGGGCGACGACAGCGCCCAGACCGCGGTGCAGGCGATGAAGGCCGGCGCGTACGACTACATCCTCAAGCCGGTGTCGATGGCCGAACTCAACCTGCTGCTGGAGCGGGCGGTCGGCGCGGCCAAGATGGAGCAGGTGCTGCAGTTCCACCAGCAGCGCCAGGCCAGCGGCGCGGGCCTGAGCTCCCTGATCGGCGAATCGCCGGCCATGCAGGAGATGAAGGCCACCATCCGCCAGGTGCTGGAAGCCGAGCGCCGCGTCGCCGACGGCGACCTGCCCGCGGTGCTGGTGCACGGCGAGACGGGTACCGGCAAGGAGCTGGTGGCGCGCTCCATGCACTTCGACGGCGCCCGCGCCGCCGGGCCCTTCGTCGAGATCAACTGCGCCTCGATCCCCTCGCACCTGCTCGAGTCCGAGCTGTTCGGCCACGAGAAGGGCGCCTTCACGGACGCCAAGGAGCGCCGCACCGGCCTGGTGGAAGCGGCCGACGGCGGCACGCTGTTCCTCGACGAGATCGGCGAGATCGACCTGTCGCTGCAGGCCAAGCTGCTGAAGCTGCTGGAGGAAAAGACGGTGCGCCGCATCGGCGCCGTGAAGGAGCGCAAGGTCAACCTGCGCATCATCAGCGCCACCAACCGCGACCTGGCGGCCATGGTGAAGCAGGGCACCTTCCGCAGCGACCTGTATTTCCGCCTGCGCATCATCACGGTCAACGTGCCGGCGCTGCGCGACCGCGGCACCGACATCCTGCTGCTGGCGCGCCACTTCCTGCAGACGCACGGCCGCCGGTACGGCAAGCCCAACCTGCGCTTCAGCCCGGACGCCGAGGCGCAGCTGCTCGAATACTTCTGGCCCGGCAACGTGCGCGAGATGCGCAACATGCTGGAGCAGACGGTGCTGCTGGCGCCCAACGACGTGATCAGCACCGCGCAACTGGCCCTGTGCCCGAGCCTGGCGCCGGAGTCGAAGTTCGAGCGCGACTTCAAGGGCTGCAACCAGCCGTGCATGTCGGTGCCCAAGAGCAACGGCGGCACGGACATGCAGGACCTGGCGGAGATGGAGCGCACGCTGGTCGTGAAGACGCTGGAGCGCACCGGCTGGAACGTCACCAAGTCCGCCAAGCTGCTGGGCCTGTCGCGCGACATGATGCGCTACCGCATCGAGAAGATGGGCCTGCAGCGCCCGGTGGACCAGCCCGGCTCGGGCTTCGGCACGCTGCAGGAATACTGAGACCGCGCGCGCCGCGAGGGGCGCGGATCCGCGAGGTCCGTGCCCTTTTTCGTCGGGCGGTGCCTGGTCGAAGAGGTTTAACGCAAAAGCCGCGAAAGTCTCGCAAAAGCCGCAAAAGAACATCCTTTTAAAGGATTCCTTTTGCGGCTTTGGC
>NZ_DASSVG010000112.1:0-2553 GCF_035706265.1 Ramlibacter sp.
CTCCTCCTACATGAACCTGAAGGCGAACGGCGTGAAGGGCGAGGACATCGTGGTGCTGCACATGCGCGAGCACGGCGTGGACCTCTACGGCAACGTCCTCGTCGCCAACCCGGACGTGATGCGCCACCAGCCGAAAGTGGTCTCGGGCTTCGTCAAGGCCACCATCCGCGGCATCCAGGAGACGCTGCGCGATCCCGGGGCGGCGATCGACGCGCTCATGAAGCGCAACCCCATCGCCAAGCGCGAGGTCGAGCTGGAGCGCCTCAAGCTGTCGCTGGAGAAGAACTTCGTCACTCCCGACGTGCGGCGCAACGGCCTGGGCGGCGTCGACATGAAGCGCCTGGAGCGCTCCATCGACCAGATCGGCCTCACCTTCCAGTACACCAACAAGCCGAAGGCGGCCGACGTGTTCACCGCGCAATACCTGCCGCCGCGGGAGCAGCGCCTCGTCAAGTAATTGGTCACCCTAGAACACGTTTCGATGGCCTACGGCCGCGGCGGCGCCGCGGTCAAGGCCATCGACGACGTCAGCCTGGAGATCGGCCGCGGCGAGTTCATCGCCGTGGTGGGGCCGTCGGGCTGCGGCAAGAGCTCGCTGATGAAGCTGATCTCCGGCCTGCATCCGCCGCTCGCCGGCCGGCTCAGCGTGGAAGGCAAGCCGGTCAGCGGGCCGCTCAAGTCGGTCGGCATGGCGTTCCAGAACTCGAGCCTGCTGCCCTGGCGCAGCGCGCTCGACAACGTCCTGCTGCCGCTGGAGATCGTGCGGCCTTACCGCGACGATTTCTCGCGCAACCGGCCCAGGTACCGGCAGAAGGCGCGCGAGCTGCTGCAGTCGGTCGGCCTGGCCGGCTTCACCGACAAGTACCCGTGGGAGCTTTCCGGCGGCATGCAGCAGCGCACCTCGATCTGTCGCGCGCTGATCCACGAGCCCGAGATCCTGATGCTGGACGAGCCGTTCGGCGCGCTGGACGCGTTCACGCGCGAGGAGCTGTGGTGCGCGCTGCGCGACCTGCAGGCGCAGCGCCGCGTCACGGTGATGCTGGTGACGCACGACCTGCGCGAGGCGGTGTTCCTCGCCGACACGGTGTACGTGATGTCCAGCCGCCCGGGGCGCATCGTGCTGCGCAAGGCGGTGGACCTGCCGCGGCCGCGCGAGCTGGACGTGGTCTATACGCAGCCGTTCCAGGACGTGGTGCACGAGCTGCGCGGCCTGATCGGCAAGCATTGATGGACCGGCGCGAGTTCGCCATCCGGGTGGTGTCGCCGACGGTCTTCACCGTGCTGCTGTTCGTCGCCTGGGAAGCCGTCTGCCGGGCGCTGAAGGTGCCGCTGACCATCCTGCCGGCGCCTTCCGACGTCTTCGGCGCGCTGTGGCAGTACCGCGCGCCGATCATCGACAACTCGTGGGTCACCCTCTGGACCACGCTGACGGGCTTCCTCATGGCCACCGCGTTCGGCCTGCTGCTGGGCATCGGCGTCGGCTGGCATCGCGCGCTCTATGCCGGCATCTACCCGGTGATGGTGGGATTCAACTCGGTGCCCAAGGTGGCGGTGGTGCCGGTGCTGATCCTCTGGTTCGGCATCGGCGAGATTCCGGCGGTGCTGACGGCGTTCCTGATCTCCTTCTTCCCCATCGTGGTCAACGTGGCCACGGGCCTCGCCACCACCGAGCCCGAGCTCGAGGACGTGCTGCGCGCGCTCGGCGCCTCCAAGCTCGACATCATGCGCAAGGTCGGCATCCCGCGTTCGCTGCCCTATTTCTTCGGCTCCCTCAAGGTGGCGATCACGCTCGCCTTCGTCGGCGCGGTGGTTTCGGAGACCGTGGGCGCCAACAAGGGCATCGGCAAGCTGATGCTCGACGCCCAGGCGGCATTCCAGGTGCCGATCGTGTTCGCCGGGCTGCTGGTGCTGGCCGTGCTGGGCATCCTGCTCTACGCGGGCACCGCGCTGATCGAGGCGCGCTTCACCGGCTGGGCGTTCCGCGGGCAGGCGACCCGTTAGAATTTCGCATGGCGCGCGTCCCGTACGAAGACGAGATCATCATTTCCTGGGTCGAGCTGCACCGCGACGCCCGCTTCCTGTCCGAAGAACTGCACCGCAAGGGGCCCTGGAAGGGCATCATCGCCGTGACGCGCGGCGGGCTGGTGCCCGCCGCGCTGGTGGCGCGCGAGCTGGACATCCGCCTGGTGGACACGGTGTGCGTCACGAGCTACGGTGCCGGCGAAAAGGGCGGCGCGGCGCAGGTGCAGGGCGGCGTGCAGGTGCTGAAGGGCGTGAGCGGCGACGGCGACGGCTACCTGCTGATCGACGATCTGGTGGACACGGGGCGCACGGCGCAGGCGGTGCGCCAGATGCTGCCCAAGGCCTACTTCGCCACGCTGTACGCCAAGCCGGCGGGCCGGCCGATCGTCGACACCTTCGTCAAGGAGTTCAAGCAGACGAAGTGGATCCACTTTCCCTGGGACATCGAGTACAGCTTCGCCACGCCCATCAAGGACGGCGGGCGCGCCGCGGCCGGGCCCGGCTGAAATAAAAAGGGGGCAAGCTTCCCCT
>NZ_DASSVG010000113.1:0-2445 GCF_035706265.1 Ramlibacter sp.
CGTGCAGGAGCACCAGGAGATCATTCGGGTCTCGGTGGAGCAGGCCCGCGGGCGCGTGCCCGTGATGGCCGGCTGCGGCGCCAACTCCACGGCCGAGGCGATCGAACTCGCGAAGTTCGCGAAGAAGGTCGGCGCCGACTGCCAGCTGCAGGTCGTGCCCTACTACAACAAGCCGACGCAGGAAGGCCTGTTCCAGCACTTCAAGGCCATCGCCGCGGAGACCGGCGACCTGCCCATGGTGCTGTACAACGTCCCCGGCCGCACGGTCGCGGACATGCAGCACGACACGGTGCAGCGGCTGGCGCAGGTGCCCGGCATCGTCGGCATCAAGGAGGCCACGGGCAACATCGAGCGCGCCCAGTGGCTGGTCAAGGAGGCGCCCCAGGGCTTCGCCATCTATTCCGGCGACGACCCGACGGCCGTCGCGCTGATGCTGTGCGGCGGCCAGGGCAACGTGAGCGTCACGGCCAACGTGGCGCCGCGCCTGATGCACGAACTGTGCGTCGCCGCCATCGCGGGCGAAGCGAAGAAGGCGATGGAGATCCAGCGCCGCCTGCTGCCCGTGCACAAGCACCTGTTCGTGGAGGCCAATCCGATCCCGGTCAAGTGGGCGATGGCCCGCATGGGCCTGATGGGGGGCGCGCTGCGCCTGCCGATGACGCCGCTCGCCAAGGCCAACGAAGCCGTGGTCGAGGGCGCGCTGCGTGCCGCCGGCCTGCTGGGCTGAGCACGCGAAGTACCAAGAGGGGATTCCATGAAGTTGATCGCGAAGTTCGGCCTCGTCGCCGTGGCCGCCGCGTTGTCCGCCTGCTCCGTGCTGCAGGACCAGAAGATCGATTACAAGAGCGCCACTACGGGCGTCGCGCTCGAAGTCCCGCCGGACCTGACGCAGCTCTCGCGCGATTCTCGCTACACAGCGCCGGGCGGCATCGTGTCCGCCAGCAGCTTCGCCGTGGGCCAGGCCGTGCCCAACCTGCCCACCGCGGCCACCGCCGTCGGTGACGTGCGCATCGAGCGCGCCGGCAACCAGCGCTGGCTGGTCGTCAACCGCCCGGCCGACCAGCTGTGGGGCCCCGTGCGCGACTTCTGGCAGGACAGCGGCTTCCTGCTCACGATGGACCAGCCCAATCTCGGCATCATGGAGACCGACTGGGCCGAGAACCGCGCCAAGATTCCGCAGGACTTCATCCGCAACTCGCTGGGCAAGCTGATCGATTCGGCCTACTCCACGTCCGAGCGCGACAAGTTCCGCACCCGCTTCGAGCGCTCGCCCAACGGCGGCACCGAGATCTACGTCAGCCACCGCGGCATGGTGGAGGTCTACACCACCTCGCAGAAGGACCAGACGGTCTGGCAGCCCCGCCCGGCCGACCCCGAGCTGGAGGCCGAATTCCTGCGCCGCCTGATGGTCAAGCTCGGTGCGCCGCAGGCGCAGGCCGTGGCCGCCGCCAACGTGGCGCCGGACCGCCCCACCTCGCGCGTGGCCACCGTCGACAACCAGCCGGTGGTGCTGATCGACGAGGGCTTCGACCGCGCCTGGCGCCGCGTCGGCCTGGCGCTGGACCGCACGGGCTTCACGGTGGAAGACCGCGACCGCAGCCAGGGCACCTATTTCGTGCGCTACGTGCCGCCGAACCCCGACAAGAAGGACCCCGGCTTCTTCGGCCGCCTGTTCCGCCGCGAGAAGGCCGAGCCGCCGGTGAAGTACCGCATCAACCTGAAGACGCAGGGCGAGACCACCACGGTCTCGGTGCTCAATGCGAACGGCGCGCCCGAGACCTCGGCCAACGCGCAGCGCATCGTGCAGGTCATTGCCGACGACCTGAAGTAGACGAAACAAGGCCCGCTTCGCGGGCCTTGTCCTTCGGCGCACGCGATGATCCGATTCAAGAGCCTGGGCAGTGGCAGTTCGGGCAATGCCACCGTGGTCCAGGCGCGCAGCGGCGCGGGCGCGGCGCACCTGCTGATCGACTGCGGACTCGGCATCCGCGAGCTGGACAAGCGCCTGCGCGCCGCCGGCATGATGGCCGACCAGATCGACGCGGTCTTCATCACCCACGAACATGGCGACCACATCGGCTGCGCGCGCACGCTCGCACTGCGCGAGCGCATCCCGGTCTACATGAGCGAAGGCACGTACCAGGCCATCGGCCAGCCGGATTTCGAAGGGTTGCTGCCCATCGCCTGCGACGGCGCAAGCTTCGAGCTCGGTGCGATGCAGGTGCGGCCCTTCACGGTGCCGCACGATGCGCGCGAGCCGCTGCAACTGACCTGCACCGACGGCGACACGCGACTGGGCGTGGTCACCGACCTCGGGCACGTGACGGCGCACGTGATGCAGGAACTCGCGGGCTGCGCCACCCTGCTGCTGGAATGCAACCACGACGAGGAGATGCTGCGCGCCTCGCGCTACCCGCCCTTCCTGAAGCGGCGCGTGGCCGGGCC
>NZ_DASSVG010000114.1:0-2604 GCF_035706265.1 Ramlibacter sp.
GGCCGCTCCAGCAGGTCGACGTCGAAGCCGGTGCCGAAGATCACCGCGTCGAAGCGCTCGCTGCCGGCCGCGGTGGTCACGCGCACGCCGTCACCTTCCGGCTGCACGTCCAGCCAGGGCGTGCCCAGGCGCAGCGTGAACGCCGGCTTGGCGTCGCAGCGGCGCACCGTCTCCCAGGGCGGGGGTACCTGCTCGTCGAAGATGTAGGTGTAGAAGCGCCACTTGCGCGCATCGTCCAGCGCTTCGTAGCCGCGGAAGAAGCCGGGGAACGAAGTCCACTTGCTCTTGTTCACCTGCGGCAGGAAGGGGCGGCGCGCGAACAGGTCCACCGCGGCGCCGGCTTCCAGCGCGCAGGCCGCATTGTCGAAGGCGGAGGCGCCGGCGCCCAGCACGCCGACGCGTCGCCCGCGCAGCGCCTCGAAATCGATCGCGTCGGCGGAATGGAACACGCGGCCCGCGGCCAGCGGGTCGTCGCGCCGCAGCGAGGGAAAGGACGGCCAGCGCGGGGCGCCGCTGCCTTCGCGCCCGAGCGCCAGCACCAGCTTGCGCGTCCACACCGTCTCGCTGCCGGCGGCGGAGCGCAGCGTCGCGCGCAGCAGCCCGCCTTCGTCCGCCACCGACTCCAGCGCCACGCCGTTGTCCACCCGCAGGCCCACCGTGTCGCGCACCCACAGCAGGTAGTCGCGCCAGTCCAGGCGGCCCACCTTGTGCAGCGCGGCCCAGCCTGCCTCGCCGTGCTGCGCCTCGTACCACGCGCGGAAGGTGAGCGAGGGCACGCCGAGGTCGGGGCCGGTGAGGTGCTTGGGGCTGCGCAGCGTCAGCATGCGGGCGAAGGTGCCCCAGGGGCCTTCCTCCCCGCGCGGGCCGCGGTCGATCACGCGCAGGTTTCCGACGCCTTCGCGCAGCAGCGCGTAGGCCGCCGTCTGGCCGCACATGCCAGCACCGACCACCAGGGCCTCCAGCACGGGCTGGCCCTGCGGGCCGGTGGCCGGTGGCACCCAGTTGGCGGGCGGGAAGTTCAGGCGCGCGAGGTCGGCGCGGGCGTCGCGCGCCAGCCGCGCCAGTGCGTCGGGGTTGCGGGGGCTCGCGACGGACTGCGCGGGCACCGGAGGGAGCTCGGGAGAAACAGGAATCACAGGCTGATAATCCGCGGATGACGATTCAACTGGACTGCTATTACAGCCTGTCATCGCCGTGGGCCTATTTTGCCGGGCCGCAACTGCAGGACATCGTGCGGCGCCATGGCGCGCGGCTGGTGCTCAAGCCCTACGACTTCCAGGCCGTCGTGGTGCAGACCGGCGGCATCCCGATCCGCACCCGGCCGCCGGCGCGCCGCAGCTACCACGCGGAGGAGCTCGCCCGCTGGCGCGACTACCTGGGCATGCCGCTGAACCTGGAGCCCAAGCACTACCCGCAGTCCATGCCCGCCGACCCCGAGTGGAACAAGTACGCGGGCTGGATGGTGATCGCCGCGCAGCAGCAGGGGCTGGACGCCTTCGTGCTGTCGCACGCGCTGCTGCGCGCCCTGTGGGCCGAGGAGCGCGACACCTCGCAGGCCGAGGTGCGCATCGCGGTGGCCAACGAGAACGGCTACGACGGCGCCGCGCTGCACGCGCTGGAGCGCACCGAGCCCGTGCAGCGCGAATACCAGCGCTTCAGCGAGGAGGCCGTCAAGCTCGGCGTATTCGGCGCGCCGACCTTCATCATCCCGGGCCATCCCGAGCGCTGGTGGGGGCAGGATCGCCTGTTCTTCGTGGACCGCGCACTGGAGCGGCTGCGCACATAATCCCCGCATGCGCATCCGCTTTACCAAGATGCAGGGCGCGGGCAACGATTTCGTCGTGCTCGACGAGACGCGCCAGCGCCTGAACCTCACGCCGGCCCAGTACCGGCAGCTCGCCGACCGCCACTTCGGCGTCGGCGCCGACCAGATCCTGAGCGTGCGGCCCGCGCCCGCCCCGGGCGTCGACTTCGAATACGTGATCCACAACGCCGACGGCGGCCAGGTGGAGCAGTGCGGCAACGGCGCGCGCTGCTTCGCCCGCTACGTGGTGGACAAGGGCCTGGCCCAGGGGGAGCGCATCCGGGTGCAGACGCTGGGCGGCGTGATCGAGCCGCGGCTCAATGCCGACGGCCGCGTCACGGTGGACATGGGCGCGCCCGTGTTCGACCTGCCCGCCGTGCCCTTCGACGCCGCGGGATTGAGCCCGCACCGCGAGGGCCAGTGGCAGAAATGGCACCTGGCGCTGGAGGTCGATGCGGAGTCGGAGATCGTGGCCGTGGCGGTGCTCTCCATGGGCAACCCGCACGCGGTGCAGGAAGTGGCCGACGCCGACCAGGCGCCGGTGCGCACCCAAGGACCGGCCATCGAGCACCATCCGCGCTTTCCCAAGCGCGTGAACGCGGGCTTCATGCAGGTGCTGGACCGCGGGCGCATCAAGCTGCGGGTGTGGGAGCGCGGCGCCGGCGAGACGCTCGCCTGCGGCACCGGCGCCTGTGCCGCCGTGGTGGCCGGGATCCGGCTCGGGCGGCTGGACGCGCGGGTCGACGTGGAAACGCGCGGCGGCCTGCTCACCATCGAATGGGCCGGCGGCGGCGCCCCGG
>NZ_DASSVG010000115.1:0-2298 GCF_035706265.1 Ramlibacter sp.
AGTTCCTGGTCGCTGATCTTGCCGGCGGCGTTCTGGCCCACGGCCTCGAACACGCTGACGATGTTCAGGTCCTGCCCCTTCCACTTGCCGGGCAGGATGGTGCCGCCGTAGACGTAGATCGCCGGCACGTTGGCGCGCAGCATGCCCATCATGCCGCCGGGCATGTTCTTGTCGCAGCCGCCGACGACGATCACGCCGTCCATCCACTGGCCCTGCACGCAGGTTTCGATGCAGTCGGCGATCACCTCGCGCGAGACCAGCGAGTACTTCATGCCCTCGGTGCCCATCGCCATCCCGTCGGAAATCGTCGGCGTGCCGAAGATCTGCGGATTGCCGCCCGCCTCCTCGATGCCCTGCACGGCGGCGTCGGCCAGCTTCTGCAGGCCGCTGTTGCACGGGGTGATGGTGCTGTGGCCGTTGGCCACGCCCACCATGGGCTTGCCGAAGTCGGTCTCCTTGTAGCCCATGCCGTAGTACATGGAGCGGTTGGGGGCACGCGACTTGCCCTGGGTGATGTTGTCGCTGCGCAGGCGCAGCTGGATGGTCTTCTGGTCCATGGTTGCGAGTCCGTCGGATACAGGGGGGGAAGGCAGCAGTATGCCGCAGGCTGGAAAGCGGACAGCCGGACGCAGAGGACGCGAAGGGTACGCAAAGGACGCAAAAGAACACCCCTCTCAAGGAATTTCCCTTTTGCGTCTTCTGCGTACCCTTTGCGCCCTCTGCGTCCGGGATTTGGTTTTCGCCTTCTTTCCCCCACGCCCATCCCGTGCGCCAAAATAGCCGCCCATGCTCACTCACCCGAAGATCGACCCCGTCGCCCTGCAGATCGGCCCGCTGGCCATCCACTGGTACGGGCTGACCTACCTGCTGGCCTTCGGCCTGTTCATGCTGCTGGCCAACCAGCGCCTGAAGCACGAGCCCTTCCGCTCCATCCAGGGCCCCGGCGCCTGGTCGCGCAAGGACGTGGAGGACATGCTCTTCGCCGGCGTGCTCGGTGTCGTGATCGGCGGGCGGCTCGGCTACTGCCTGTTCTACAAGCCGGGCTTCTACCTCGCCAACCCGCTGCAGATCCTCTACGTCTGGCAGGGAGGCATGAGTTTCCACGGCGGGTTGATCGGGGTGATCGTGTCGCAGCTCTGGTTCGCGCATTCGCGCCACAAGCCGTTCTGGCAGCTGATGGACTTCGTCGCGCCCTGCGTGCCCCTCGGGCTGGGGGCCGGGCGCATCGGCAACTTCATCAACGGCGAGCTGTGGGGCCGGGCGGCCGACCCCGACCTGCCCTGGGCCATGGTGTTCCCGCAAAGCGGCACCAGCCTGCCGCGCCATCCCTCGCAGATCTACGAGCTGTTGCTGGAAGGCATCCTGCTGTTCATCGTGCTGTGGCTCTATGCGCGCAAGCCGCGCAAGGAGGGGCAGGTCGCGGCGGCCTTCCTTGTCGGCTACGGGGTGGCGCGCTTCACCGCGGAGTACTTCCGCGAGCCGGACGCGCACCTGGGCATCCTGGCGATGAAGATGAGCATGGGGCAGTGGCTTTGCATCCCGATGATCTTCGCGGGGGTGTTGATCTGGGTATGGGCGGAGACCCGGACGGATTCGACGGGGCGGGCGGCGGCGCGCTGAAGCGCTGAAGCGCTGAAGCGCTGGGCTTTCGCTTCGCTCCAGCGCCACCCTACTCGGGGCCGCGCCACGCTCTCCCCCGGCGACATTCCGGTTACACCGAAATCTCCCCACGGCCGGCCGGTCGAGGTCCATAATTACCTGTAATTACGGAGCCGAACGCGTGCCGACCATGCGCCTCGTCCACAACTCCCTGCACGACGAAGTCGCGGCGCAACTGCGCGAGCGCATCTTCGCCGGCGAGCTGGCGCCCGGCACCTTCCTCGACGAGGTGCGGCTCGCGCAGCAGCTGGAGATCTCGCGCACGCCGCTGCGCGAGGCGCTCAAGGTGCTCACCGCAGAAGGCCTGGTGCGGCACGAGCCGCGCCGCGGCTGCTTCGTCAACCAGGTCACCGAGCAGGACCTCGACGAGATCTTCCCCGTGCTCGCGCTGCTGGAAGGCCGCTGCGCCTTCGAGGCCGCCCAGCACGCGAGCGACGCCGACCTGCAGCTGCTGGAAGACCTGCACCAGAAGCTGGCCCGCTTCGCCAAGGCGAAGCGCATCACCGAGTACTACGAGACCAACTTCGCGATCCACGAGGTGATCATCGCGCTGGCCGGCAACCGCTGGCTGGCCGGCGTGATCGGCGACCTGCGCAAGATCGTGCGCCTGGCGCGGCTGCAGCAGCTGCACGCTCCGGG
>NZ_DASSVG010000116.1:0-16158 GCF_035706265.1 Ramlibacter sp.
GACGACCGCCAGGAAGGCGATGCCGAGCGCGCGCTTGATCCAGGGCCATGACCAGTGGTGCCGCATCAGGCCTTCTCCTTGGCGCCGGCGAAGGCCGCGGCCAGCGGCGGCTTGCCCTGCGTCGTCGGCGCGGCCGGCAGCAGGCGCGGCACGTGGCGTGGCAGCCAGGAGGCCCAGCGCGGATAGCGCCGCGCCAGGTGGTAGGCGAGGAAGCTCTGCACCAAGGGCCAGCCCTTGAGTTCGCCAAGGTCCTGCGCCGTGATCTCGTTGCAGGCGTCGCACATCAGCTTCTGCAGGTTGGCGGCCAGGATCTGCGTGAAGGCGCGGTCGCGGATGACGACGTTGGCCTCCAGGTTGAAGACCAGGCTCATGGGGTCGAGATTGCTCGATCCCACCGTGCACCACTCGTCGTCCATCACGGCCACCTTGCCGTGCAGGGGCCGCTCGCAGTATTCGTAGATGCGGATGCCGTAGCGCAGCAGGCGGTGGTACAGCATGCCGGCCGCCGTCTTCACGAAGGCCATGTCGGGCTGGCCCTGCAGGATCAAGCGCACGTCCACGCCGCGGCGGGCGGCCCGCTTCAGCTCCTTGATGAAGCGGTAGCCCGGGAAGAAGTAGGCGTTGGCGATGATGATGCGCTTGCGGGCGGCACGGATCGCGATGCGGTAGTGCCGCTCGATGTCGTCCATGTGCAGGCCGTTGTCGCGCACCACGAAGATGGCATCGGCCGTGCCCGCCAGCGGCAGCTGCTCGGGTGCGGCGCGCCACTGCTTGCGCCCGCGCCACCACTGGCGCTTGCCGCGCTGGTGGCGCAGGCCTTCGGCCAGCGCGGCGTGGCAGAAGCGGTGGATCTCCGCCACCAGGGGCCCGCGGATCTCCACCGCGTAGTCCTGCTTGGCCTCGGGGCCGAAGTCGGCCAGGTGGTCGGCCGAATAGTTGATGCCGCCCACGAAGGCGACCTCGCGGTCCACTACCACGATCTTGCGGTGCATGCGCCGCAGCAGGTGCGGCCGCAGGCCGAAGGGACGCGGGCCCGGGTTGAAGGAGTGGACGCGCACGCCGGCCTCGCGCAGCGCGCCGAGGAACTGCCCCGACAGGTCCGGCGAGCCCCAGTCGTCGATGGTGATGTCCACCTGGGCGCCGCGGCGCGCGGCGGCGATCAGCGCCTCCTGCAGTTGCAGGCCCACCTTGTCCTCGAAGAGGATGAAGGTCTCGACGATCACCTCGCGCTTGGCGTTGGCGATGCACGCGAACACGCGCGGGAAGAACTCCTCGCCGTTTTCCAGCAGCTCGAAGTGGTTGCCCGGGATCCAGCGACGGTCCATGGAAGCCTTCACAGCTGGATCTCGGCCACCAGGGGCGCGTGATCGGACAGGTGCGACCAGGGCCGGCGCGGCAGCACCACGGGCAGGTGCACCGAGCAGTTGCGCACGTAGATGCGGTCGAGCGACAGCACCGGGAAGATCGAGGGGAAGGTCTTGGCGGGCTCGCCGTAGGCGGTGACGAAGATCTCGCGCAGGCCGGCCTCGCGCCACAGGACGTCGTTGGCGCGCCGGCGCCAGTCGTTGAAGTCGCCGGCCACGATCAGCGGCGCGTCCGGCGGCATCTCGCTGTGCGTGATCTGGCAGAGGAGATCCAGCTGCTGCTGCCGGTGCACCTCCGCCAGCCCCAGGTGGACGCAGATCGTGTGCACCTGCTTCTCGTAGCCCGGCACCTCCAGCACGCAGTGCAGCAGCCCCCGCCGCTCGGGCCCGGAGATCGACACGTCGTGGTTGCGGTAGTGGACGATCCGGAACTTGGACATCACGGCGTTGCCGTGGTGGCCCTTGGGATAGACGGCGTTGCGGCCGTAGGCGTGCTGCGGCCAGATCTCGTCGGCCAGGAATTCGTAGGGCGGCGCCTCCGGCCAGTCGGCGATCTTGCGGCTGTGCCCCTCGTGCGTGCCCAGCACCTCCTGCATGAAGACCACGTCGGCGCCCACCTTGCGGATCGCGTCGCGCAGCTCGGGCAGGATGAACTTGCGGTTGAAGGTGGTGAAGCCCTTGTGGATGTTCACCGTCATCACGGTGAGCTGCGGGGGCCTCGGTTCCTGGGGCATGTCGCTCATGTCCATGGGCACTGGTGGAAGTTCTTGTTGGGGGAACTGGTTTTGTAAGCGCCTAGCTGGAGCGCAGAAGTAGGACGGCAGGCCAACTCTTTGTGGCGGACGGCGGCGGCGCCTGTCGCGCAAGGGCGCCCCGGCCGCGAGCGGCGCCGTGTAGGATCCATCCCCCATGAAAACTACAACGACGATGCTGCTGGCGGGCGCCATGGCGGTGGCCGCGGCGGCGCCGGCAGCGGCCGCCGACTTCAAGCCGGACGGCATTTCGGCGCAGGTCGGATTCGGCAAGCACGGCACCCGCATGGCCGGCGTCGGCCTGGTCTGGGACTGGGATTTCGAGGCGCTGCGGCGCAAGGCGGAACTCACCGCGCACACGGAGCTCATGGTCAACCGCTGGCGCCACGAGGCGGTGGGCGGCGGCAACGATGCGCTGACGCAGCTGGTGGTGCTGCCCTCGCTGCGCATGCGGCTGGACCGCGGGGCCTCGCCCTGGTTCATCTCGCTGGGCATCGGGGCCAGCTGGTTCGACCGCGATTTCGAGACGCCGCGCAAGCGCTTCAGCACCCGCTGGAACTTCTACGACACGGTGGGCGTGGGCTACAGCTTCGGCGGCGCGGCCAGCCCGCAGGAGGTGGGCCTGCGCTGGGTGCACGTCTCCAACGGCGGCGTCCGCCATCCGAACCCGGGCCAGGACTTCCTGCAGCTGCGGTACGTGCATCGCTTCTGACGGGCGTACCGCCGGCGCGGCCCGTCCTACGCCTGCTGTCACACCGCGCCGATACGGCCGGGGTGGGGGCGCTCCAAACTGGATCACACGCACCCGGTGCAACGCCGGGCATCCCTACACACTGATCAGTACGGAGCAATCGATGAAAAAGACCTCTCTGACACGAGCCCTGTTCGTCGCCGGCGTGATGGCCGTGGCCGGCGGCGTGGCGCAGGCCGACGCGATCTTCTATCCGGACGGAACCCATGTGGAACTGGGCGAGAACGCCGTCGAGAACGGTCTCGCCAATGCGGTGCTGGCCCGCAGCAGCACCACGGCGCCCAGCCAGGCCGAGCTGCTCGCCCTGGGCGTGCGCGCCGACCAGAACACCATGGTCGCCTCCAACGAGATGCTGGACACCACGGCGCTCGGCGCCGGCCCGGCCACGATGACGCCGCGCACCACCACCGCCACGACGGTCACCACGACCCGGCCGGTCTACGTGTTCCCGAACAGCCACTTCGACGCCAACACCGTGCTCGGCGAATCGCGCCCGATGCTCTCGAGCGCGCGGGTGGTGGAAGTGGAGCGGACCGCAATGGCCCCGGTGATCGTCGACACCACCACGCTGGGGGCGGGCCCGGCCTACGGCACCACCGCCACCACCACCTGGTACGGGCCGAGCACCGTCCTCGTGAGCCCGGGCACCATCATCCCGAACTCCGGCTTCGAAGCGAGCCACGACGTCTGCGCCGGCACCACGCCGTGCGGCTACCTTCCGGGCTGAGCGTTCCGCGAGGCATGAAAAAAGCCCGGGTGGTCCGGGCTTTTTCGTTGGCGCCGACGGCGATCAGCCGTGGTGGCGATGCTGGCGATGGTGACCGAAGTGGCCGCGCTTGTGGCCGCCGGAGCGGACGAAGCGCATGCCCACCTTGTCGAACGTCTTCTGCTGGTCCGGCGTGAGCTGGGCGTAGAAGCTCTTGGTGGCGTCCAGGCGCTTGTCCATCTCGGCGGCGCGCTGGGCACGCAGTGCCTTGAAGCGGTCGATGCGCTCGGGCGTGCTCATGGCCTTGAAGGCGGCACGGTCGGGGCGCTGCAGGCGCTGGGCCGGCTTGAGGGCGGCCGTCCAGGTCTCCCAGGCGCTTTCCTGGCCGCGGGAGATCTGCAGCTTTTCCTTCAGGTGGCCCAGGCGCTTGGCCATGCGCTGTTCCATGCGGGCGCGGAAGCGCTCCATGCGCGCCGGGTCCATGCGGCCGTGGTCGCCGTGCATCCTCTGCGGGGCAGACTGGCTGGCCGGCGGCGCGGGCAAGGTCTGCGTCTGGGCGACGGCTGCCAGGCCCAGGCTGGCCAGCAGGCCGGCGGTCAGCAGGTGGCGGTGCAGCGATTTCATGTCGGGGTCCTTTCGTTGAACTGGCGGGCGTGCTCGCCCGTTGCCCCGCAGTCTGGACAGTGGATGTTTCCCGGCCATCGCCCCGCCGTTGCGGCTGTGTAAAGAACCGAAGCTGTGCGCTATTCTGGTGTGTACAGGCAGGGTCGAACCGGTCCTACGGGAAGCGTCCACCGGGGGCGACGCCACGCACGGCCGGGCAGGTTGACAGTGGCTTTCACGAGATCGCTTTCCACCAGATCGCTTGAAGGAGTACACCATGAGGTACCAGGCTTTCGTGCGAGCGGCGGCCGGAGTACTGGCTACCGCCCTCTTCGGCACCGGCGCGGCGCTGGCGCAGTTGACCGCCCCCGAACCGCGCGTGATGACCGATGCAGCTCCGCTGCCTGCCACCGAGCGGGCCAGTTCCGGCGCCGTGATCCTGATGGACGAGCCGGTGCTGGCGCAACGCGAGGCGATGGCGGCCGCACAGCAACGCTCCGGCGTCGACACCCGCGCGCTCGGCGCCGGCCCGACGCGCATCATGCGCGAGGCGCAGACCAAGGAAGCCCTCGAGCTGCAACGGCAGCTGGAGGAGGCCTTGCGACGCGAGCAGCAGACGCCGAAATAAGACCGCGCGTCACCGCGCCAGCTCGTCGAGGATCGGACACTCCGGCCTCTCGTCGCCGTGGCAGCAATGAATCAGGTGCTGCAGCGTGCGCTGCATCTCCTGCATGTGCGCGATGCGCTGCGCCAGCTCCTCCGCGTGCTTCTGCGCGATGCGTCGCACATTGGCGCTCGCGCGCCGGCGGTTCTGCCACAGGCCGACGAGCTCGCCGATCTCCTCCATCGAGAAGCCCAGGTCGCGCGCCCGCTTGATGAAGCGCAGCGTGTGCACGTCGGCCTCGCCGTACTGGCGGTAGCCGCTGTCCGTGCGCGCCACCCGCGGAAGCAGGCCCAGGCCCTCGTAGTGCCGCACCATCTTGGCCGACACGCCGGACAGCCGCGCCGCCTCGCCGATGTTGACCGGCCAGCCGGTGCCGATCGCATCGCGCTTCAAGCGGCGACCTTGTAGCCTTCTTCCTCGATGGCGCGGGCGATCGCCCCGCGGTCCTGCTGCGACTGGACCTCGACCTTGCCGCTGGGCAGGTCGATCTTCACCTCGGCCTGCGGATCGACCGACTTGACGGCTTCGGTGACGGCGCCGACGCAGTGGTTGCACGTCATGCCGGTGACCTGGAACGTCTGGTTCATGGGTTTCCTTTCCTCTCGGGTTGCGGTACGGGGCGAAGCTTGAACCCTTCCACCATGGTAAGGTCAATCGGAGGCGGTTTGCCCCCGCCCGGCGCCGGGTTGACCGGCGTCAAGGCTTGACCTTGCCACCATGGCAAGGTCGACCATCGCAGCCATGGACAGCTCCACCACCACTCTCGACCTCGGCGTTGCCGGCATGACCTGCGCGTCGTGCGTGGCGCGCGTCGAGCGGGCGCTGAAGAAGGTACCCGGCGTCACCGACGCCACGGTCAACCTCGCCACCGAATCGGCCCGCGTGACCTTCGCGCCTTCCGAGCAGATGGAAGCGCAGATCCGCCGTGCCGTGCGCAACGCGGGCTACGAGCCGCGGGCGCGCGAGGAAGGGGCGCAGGAGAACCTCTCCCCCTGGGCCGGCTTCGCCCCGGTGGCGATCGGCCTGCTGCTGTCGCTGCCGCTCGTGGCACCCATGCTGGGCGAGCCCTTCGGCCTGCACTGGATGCTGCCGGCCTGGCTGCAGTTCGCGCTGGCCACGCCGGTGCAGTTCGTGCTGGGCGCGCGCTTCTATCGCGCCGGCTGGCATGCGCTGAAGGCGGGCAGCGGCAACATGGACCTGCTGGTGGCCATCGGCACCAGCGCCGGCTGGGGCCTTTCCACGTGGCTGTGGCTGGTGCAAGGCCACGCGCACCTGTACTACGAAGCGTCGGCCGTGGTGGTCACGCTGGTGCTGCTGGGCAAGTGGCTGGAGGCGCGCGCCAAGCGGCAGACCACCGCCGCCATCCGCGCGCTGCAGGCGCTGCGGCCCGAAACCGCGCACGTGATCGTCAAGGGCGGCAAGGAGGCCGACCTGCCGCTGGCCGAAGTGATGCAGGGCGACCAGCTGGTGGTGCGCCCCGGCGAGCGCGTGCCGGCCGACGGCCTGGTGGAGCAGGGCGAGACGCAGGTGGACGAATCGATGCTCACCGGCGAGCCGCTGCCGGTGGCCAAGGGCGTGGGTGCGCGCGTCACCGGCGGCAGCATCAACGGCGAAGGGCGCTTCGTGATGCGCGCCACCGCCGTCGGCAGCGAAAGCGTGCTGGCGCAGATCATCCGGCTGGTCGAGGACGCGCAGGCCGGCAAGGCGCCGATCCAGCGGCTGGTGGACCAGGTCTCGGCCGTGTTCGTGCCGGTGGTGCTGGTGATCGCGGCGATCACGCTGGGCGGCTGGCTCCTGGCCGGCGCCGGCATCGAGCCGGCCCTGATCCGGGCCGTGGCCGTGCTGGTGATCGCCTGCCCCTGTGCGCTGGGCCTGGCGACGCCGGCGGCGATCATGGCCGGCACCGGGGTGGCGGCCCGGCAGGGCATCCTGATCAAGGACGCGCAGGCGCTGGAGCTGGCGCACCGCGTCGACACGGTGGCCTTCGACAAGACCGGCACGCTGACGGTGGGCCGGCCGCGGCTGGTGGCCTTCGCGGTGGCTCCGGGCGCCGACGAGGCGCAGCAGCTGGCCGCTGCGGCCAGCCTGCAAAGCGGCAGCGAACATCCGCTGGCGCGCGCGGTGATGGCCGCGGCGCGCGAGCGCGGGCTGGCGGTGGAAACGCCACAGGAGGTCCGCGCCGTCGCCGGGCGCGGCACCGAGGGCCAGGTCGGCGGCCGCGCCTATCTGATCGGCAGCCTGCGCTGGCTGCAGGAACTGGGCGTGCCGCTCGGCGTCCTTGCGCCCGAGGCGGACCGGCTGCAGGGCGAAGGCGCCACGCTCTCGGCGCTGGTGGAACACAGCGGCGGGGCGCTTGCCCTCCGCGCCCTGATGGCCTTCGCCGACGAAGCCAAGCCGGGCGCGGCTGCGGCGCTGGAGCGCCTGCGCCAGCGCGGGCTGCGGCTGGTGATGATCTCCGGCGACAACCGCGCCGCGGCGCAGGCCATGGCGCAGCGCCTGGGGCTGCGCGCGGACGAGGTCCAGGCGGAAGTGCTGCCCGGCGACAAGGCCGCGCACGTGGCGGCGCTGCGCGAGGGTGGCCACGTGGTGGCGATGGTGGGCGACGGCGTCAACGACGCGCCGGCGCTCGCCGCCGCCGACGTCGGCGTCGCGATGGGCACCGGTACCGACGTGGCCATGCACGCTGCCGGCGTGACGCTGATGCGCGGCGACGTGGGCCTGGTGGCCGGCGCGCTGGACATCTCGCACCGCACCGTGCGCAAGATCCGGCAGAACCTGTTCTGGGCCTTCGCGTACAATGTGGCGGGGATCCCGCTGGCGGCCCTCGGCTACCTGAGCCCGGTGGTCGCGGGGGCGGCGATGGCCTTGTCGAGCGTGAGCGTGCTGACGAATGCGCTGTTGTTGAAGCGGTGGAAAGGCGCTGGCCAACCGTCTGGCGGCGCTCGGCACCAGCCTGCGAGGGACGCCGGCGGCCGGCGCCACCCCCAGGGCACCCAGGTGCGCCACGTCAACGAAGAGGCGTGAGCGCTTTGCGTGCCGGGCGACCGGTTGACGTGAATCAACCGGGGCGGCGGGGGTGCATGCGAACCTGACCGGCAGGAGAGCCCAGCGTCCCATGCCCCGACCCGCCCTGCAAATCATCCGCGACGAGCATGCCGCCGTCGCGGCCGTCCTGCGTTCGCTGCTGCAGATGATCGAGCACAGCCCGGACGAGGAGCCCGCGCGCTTCTTCGACGTGATGCGCGCGATGCTGTTCTACATCGACGAATTTCCCGAGCGCCGCCACCACCCCAAGGAATCGGACCTGCTGTTTCCCAAGGTTGCCCGCGTGGCGCCGCAGCTGATGCCCGTGATCCGGCGGCTGGAAGACGACCACCTGGCCGGCGAAAGCCGGGTGCGCGAACTGCAGCACCGGCTGCTCGGATGGGAGCTGCTCGGCGATAGCCGGCGCGAGAGCTTCCAGCAGGCCGCCCGTGACTACGCGGACTTCTACCTCGCGCACATGCGCATCGAGGAAACGGAGATCCTGCCCACGGCGGTGCAGCTGCTGTCGCCGGCGGACTGGGCCGAGCTCGACGCAGCGTTCCAGGAGCACCGCGACCCGATTGCCACCGGCACCCACGACCCGGTCTACGACCGCCTGTTCACGCGCATCGTGATGAAGACGCCGGCCCCGATCGGCGTCGGGCCGGCGTTCTGACCCTTCACTTCAGCGCCGGGTAGTCCGTGTAGCCCTTGGCGCCGCCGCCGTACAGCGTGGCCTTGTCGAGGTCCGCCAGCGGCGCGTTGGCGCGCAGGCGCTCCACCAGGTCCGGGTTGGCGATGTAGGCGCGGCCGAAGGCGACGAGGTCGGCGCCTTGCTCCAGCGCCTGCTCCGCCAGCCGGCGGTCGTAGCCGTTGTTCACCATCCAGGCGCCCTTGGCGCCCGCGTCGCGCCAGGCGCGCTGCAGTGCCGCGTAGTCGAAGGGGCGGCCGTCGACTTCGCGCGGCCCGCCGGTCGCGCCCTCGATCACGTGCACGTAGGCGAGGCCGATCTTCGCGAGCTCGCGCACCACGTACTCGAACAGGGGCTGCGGGTCGGCATCGACGATGTCGTTGGCGGGCGTCACCGGCGAGAGGCGCACGCCCACGCGGTCGGCGCCGATCTCCTCGGCCACCGCGCGCATCACCTCGAGCAGCAGGCGCGCGCGGTTGGGAATGGAGCCGCCGTAGTCGTCGCGCCGCTCGTTGGCGCCGCTCTTGAGGAACTGGTCCAGCAGGTAGCCGTTGGCCCCGTGCACTTCCACGCCGTCGAAACCGCCGCTGGCGACGGCGTGGCGCGCCGCGTGGCGGAAGTCCTGCACGATGCCGGGCAGCTCGCCCGCGTCGAGGGCGCGCGGCTCGGAGACCGGGACGAAGTGGCCGCCGAGCCAGGTCTTGGTTTTCGCCGGGATCGCCGACGGCGCGACCGGCTTGCCGCCGTGGGGCTGCAGGTCGACGTGCGAGACGCGCCCGACGTGCCACAGCTGGCAGTAGATGCGGCCGCCTTTGCGGTGCACCGCGTCGGTCACCTTCTTCCAGCCATCGAGCTGCTCGGTGCCGTAGAGCCCCGGCACGTCGGCATAGCCCTGGCCCTGCTGGGTGATGGCCGTGGCCTCGCTGATGATGAGCCCCGCGGAGGCGCGCTGCGCGTAGTGCTCCGCCATGAGGGGGGTGGGAATGGCGTCCGGTGCGCGGTTGCGCGTCAGCGGCGCCATGACGATGCGATTGGGCAGTTGCAGCCTTCCGAGCTGCACGGGTTCGAACAAGGATTTCATGCCTGTTGGTGGCGCAAACGAAACCGGCGTTCGTGGGAGAACGCCGGGAGTAAGGGGTGGAGGCGAATCGCTGGGCTGATCGAGCATGCGCTCGAACTACGCGCCGCCTCCGGCGCTCGGACGCGCTGTCGCGACTCAGCACCAGCCTACGGAGACCAGCCTGCGAATCGGCTGTTGGTAGGCTGGCGCGGCGAAGCCGCGGAAGCTGAGCCGCGATAGCGCCGAAGCCTAGCGCTTCCGCGCCCGTTCAAATCAACTTCTCGACCTTCAACGCCTCCTGCACCGCCGGCCGCGCATCCACCCGCGCGTTGTGCGCCACCAGGTTCTTGAACTTCGCGATGTCGATGTTCATCGGCTTGGTCCAACGCGTCACGACGTAGAGGTAGGCGTCGGCGACGCTGAAGTGGTCGCCCATCAGGTAGTCCTTGCCTTCGAGCTGCCGGTCGACGAATTCGAAGCGGTTGGCCAGCTTGTCGCGGAACATGGGCTTGGCGTCTTCCGGCGTGGCGGGCATGAACAGCGGCGAGAAGGTCTTGTGGATCTCGGTGCCGATGAAGGTGAGCCACTCCTGCAGGCGGTAACGCGGCAGGGTGCCGTTGGCGGGGGCGAGGTTCTTCTGCGGCACCTGGTCGGCCACGTACTGCACGATGGCCGGTCCTTCGCGCAGGCGCGTGCCGTCATCGAGCTCCAGCATCGGCACGTAGCCGAGCGGGTTGATGCTGTAGTAATCGGTGCCGTCCTGCAGCTTGTGCGTCTTGGTGGGGGCCAGCACCGGCTCGAAGGCGAGGCCCGCTTCGCGCAGCACGATGTGGGGAGAGAGCGAACAGGCGCCGGGGGAGTAGTAAAGCTTCATTCGCGTTTCTTCCTTTGCTCTGGGTGGGGTGACGGATTCGTGAAGAAATCCATGCTAGCCACAAAGGGGAAGCCGTGCACGGTTTGGGGCCGTGTCAGCCTTGGCCACAATGAACGGATGGCCAAGTTCCTCAAATGGGCGGCGATCCTGTTCGCCGCCTTCGTGCTCCTGCTGGTCGGCATCGCCGTGGCCTTGCAGAACTGGCTGCGCACCGACGACTTCCGCCAGCGCGTGGAGCAACAGGCCACGGCGGCGCTGGGTGTGCCGCTGCGCCTGGGGCGACTGTCGGTGGATCTGTGGCCCTTGCCCGCGGTGGCGGTGGACGACGTGCAGCTGCAGACGCGCCCGGCGCTGACCGTGGGCCGCGTCGAACTGCGCCCGGTGTGGAGCGGCCTGCTGGAGCAGCGGCTGGAGATCGCCACGCTGGTGGTGCGCAAGGCGGTGCTGCCGCAGGCGGGCATCGCCACCCTGGGCAGCGCGATGCAGAAGAAGGAGAAAGGGGCGGCCAAGCCGCCCGCGCCGCCCGCGCAGGACGAGGGCCCGTCCTTCGTCGCCTTCCCGCGGCGCGCGGTGCTGGACGAGATCACCTGGATCGACGACAAGGGCCAGACGATGACCGTGCATGCCGAAGCCGACCTCGGCGACGACGGCATGCTGGAGCGCGCCTCGTTCGAGATCCTGAAGGGGCGCTTCGCGGGCACGCACGGCGCGATCGAGCGCAAGGGCGAGCAGTGGCCGCTGCGGGTGGACATCGGCGGCGGCCGCATCATGGGCGCGCTGCGGCTGGCGCCGGGCAGGGCGGCCGGCACGCAGTTGCTGCAGGGGCAGTTCAACACGGAGGGTGTCGAGGTCTCGGCGCTCACCGCGCCCAGCAAGGTGCTGACGGGCAAGTTGCAGGCGCAGACCAGCATCCGCTCCGAGTTCCGTGAACTCGGGCAGCTGGGCGACGCGATGAGCACGCAGACGCGCTTCACCGTGCGCGACGCGCTGGTGGACGGCATCGACCTGCAGAAGGCCGTGCAGACCGTGGGCCTGAGCCGCGGCGGCAGCACGCGCCTGGACACGCTGGCCGGCCAGGTCACCACGCACGGCAAGTCGGTGCAACTGAGCAACCTGGTCGCGACTTCGGGGGCGCTTTCCGCCACCGGCAACGTCGCCATCGCACCGAGCAAGGCGCTCAGCGGGCGCGTGAACGTGGACGTGGCCAGCACCAAGGGCGCGATCGGCGTGCCGCTGGTGGTGGGCGGCACGGTCGACGACCCGAGCGTGATGCTCACGCGCGGCGCCCTGGTCGGCGCCGCCGTCGGCACCCTGATCGCCCCCGGCGCCGGCACGGCCGCCGGCGCCACGGCCGGCGACAAGATCGGCGAGACGCTGCGGGGGCTGTTCAAGTAGGCTCCTTCAGTGCGGAGCCGCGCCGCAGCGGCACCCGTAGCGGCTGGTGCCGAGTGCCGCAGGCCGAAGCCCAGCGTTGGCGAAGCCTCGCGTCCTACACCGCGCCCCCGTCCGCACCGCCTAGGATGAGATGTCGCCACTCCGCGCACCTCCATGCACCTTTCGACCGTCGAAACGGTCCTCGAATACCAGGTCCATTCGCCCACGCACTTCTGCTTCAACATCGAGGCGGCGCACTGGCCCACCCAGAAGATCCTGGGCGAGCGCCTGGGCATCTCCTCCGGGGTCACGCCGCACAGCGCGGTGGACCGCGCCAGCGGCAACCGCTACATCCGCTTCGACGCGGCACCGGGCCCGTTGAAGGTGAGCTACCAGGCCGAGGTGGAAGTGAACACGCCCGATCCCAACCCGGCCCTGCGCGAGACGCCCGTCGGCGAAGTGCCGGACGAGATCTTCCCCTACCTGCTGGCCACGCGTTATTGCGAGTCCGACGTGCTGTGCGGCGAAGTGGTGCGCATGTTCGGTGCGCTGCCGCCCGGCATCGGCCGGGTGCGGGCGCTGGTGGAGTGGATCCGCGAGCACATCGCGTACAAGCCCGGCAGCACGCATTCGACCACGACGGCGCAGGAGGTCTTCGAGCAGCGCGCCGGGGTGTGCCGCGACTTCGCGCATCTGGGCATCACCTTCTGCCGCGCCCTCAACATCCCGGCGCGCATCGTGGTGGGCTATGTCTGGTTCGACGAGCCGCCGCAGGACTTCCACGCGGTCTTCGAGGCCTGGCTCGGCGGCCGCTGGGTGCTGTTCGACCCGACCGGGATGGCGCCGGTGGACCGGCTGGTGCGCATCGGCACCGGCCGCGACGCCAAGGACGTGGCCTTCGCGACGATCTTCGGCCAGCTGCAGATGACGCGCAAGGAAGTGATGGTGCTGGAGCACGATCCGCGGCCGGCGAGCCCGGTGCTGGCCATCTAGTTGTTGGCGAGCCCTCACTAGATAAGCCTCTCCGGGGAAGTGAGCATAGGCTTCGCGGCTTCGGCGGATTGCTATGCGCGTCCGGTCCCAAGCAGGGGCGCGCACTTCGGCTCCCGAATGAATGAGGGGCGCCCGGTCGGGCGCCCCTCGTGGTCGGCGGATCAACCCGCGTCAGTCGTCCTCATAAATCACGACCGGCTCGTTGGCGACCCAGTGGCCCGGCATCCAGGTGGTGATGCCGTCGTGGACCTCGTAGTGGCCCTGCTGCCAGCTGTAGCCTTCCCGCGGCGCCGGGATCACCTCCTGGATCACGGTGGCGGGCGGGCCGCCGAGCACCACTGTCGGATTGCTCGGCACGACCGCGACCGCAGGCGGGTTGGGCTGGGCCGCGGCGGTACCCACCGCGGCGCCGGCCAGGGCGGCGGCGGCAGCCGCCGCTGCCGGCGCGATGGCATGGGCGCTGCCCATCGCGAAGAGGCCACCGGCGGTGGCGAGCGCTGCAATCAAGCTCTTGTGCTTCATGTCGATCTCCTCAAAGGACACGCGCCCAGCATGGCGGTCGAGCAGGGGGGCGGGTTATCGGCGCAGGGCGGGGCCTCAGGTCAGAGTCTTCGGGCGAGCAATCCCGCGTTGCACTCGGAACTTTCGGGTGCGTCGGGGTCGCGGACGATCTGTGGGCCCGACTGCTCAGTCGGTCGGACTGGTAGCCTCTTCCAGCACGCGCAGCCAGGCGAGCGCGTGCCCCCGGCTGCTGCCGCACATCTCGGCGGAAGGGCGGAGGCCGGCGCAGAAGGCCGGTCGCTCCGGCCGGCCGAAGATCCGGCAGGCGTTGTCCGCGCTCAGCTGGACGCAGCGCTCGCCGGCCCTCTTGCCGTTCGGCATGCCGGGAATCGGGGAAGTGATCGAGGGCGCGATGCAGCACGCACCACAGCCTGGCCTGCAATTCATGACGGCGTGGAGCTTAACGGCTTCGGCATGGAGCCGCTCGCTACCGGCTTCGCGGGAGCCGCTTGGGTCGAAGGGGCGCCCGGCGCCGGGCCGGCAGCCTTGCAGCCCCGCCCGTAAAATCTCCCCCTTTCCTCGATTGGCCTCGTGCCCCTGCGCCCCGGACCGGCGCCCCTTCCCATGCTTTACCCCGAAGAATTCGACGTCGTCGTCGTCGGCGGCGGCCACGCCGGCACCGAAGCGGCCCTTGCCTCCGCGCGCATGGGCTGCCGCACCCTGCTGCTCACCCACAACATCGAGACGCTCGGGCAAATGAGCTGCAACCCGTCGATCGGCGGGATCGGCAAGGGCCACCTGGTCAAGGAAGTGGATGCGCTCGGCGGCGCGATGGCGATCGCGACCGACGAGGCCGGGATCCAGTTCCGGATCCTCAATTCCAGCAAGGGGCCGGCCGTGCGTGCAACGCGGGCCCAGGCCGATCGCATCCTCTACAAGGCGGCGATCCGGCGCCGGCTGGAGAACCAGCCGAACCTGACGCTGTTCCAGCAGGCCGTCGACGACCTGATGGTGGAGGGCGACCGGGTGGTGGGCGCGGTGACGCAGATCGGGATCCGCTTTCGCGCCCGGGCCGTGGTGCTCACGGCCGGCACTTTCCTGGACGGCAAGATTCACGTCGGCCTGGAAAACTATGCCGCCGGGCGGGCCGGCGATCCGCCGGCGGTTTCGCTCTCCGCCCGGCTGAAGGAACTGAAGCTGCCGCAGGGCCGCCTGAAGACCGGCACGCCGCCGCGCATCGACGGCCGCACCGTCGACTTCAGCCGCTGCGAGGAGCAGCCCGGCGACCTGGAGCCGGTGCCGGTGTTCAGCTTCATGGGCCGCGCGGACATGCATCCGCGCCAGGTGCCGTGCTGGATCACCCACACCAACGAACGCACGCACGAGATCATCCGCTCCGGCTTCGACCGCAGCCCGATGTTCACCGGCCGGATCGAGGGCGTGGGGCCGCGCTACTGCCCGAGCGTCGAGGACAAGATCAACCGCTTCAAGGACAAGGACAGCCACCAGGTCTTCCTGGAGCCGGAAGGCCTGACGACCAACGAGTTCTACCCGAACGGGATTTCGACCAGCCTGCCGTTCGACATCCAGCTCGGGCTGGTGCGGACGCTGCCCGGCCTGGAGCGGGCGCACATCCTGCGTCCGGGCTACGCGATCGAGTACGACTACTTCGATCCGCGCGGGTTGAAGTCCTCCTTCGAGACCCGGGCCATCGCCGGCCTGTTCTTCGCCGGCCAGATCAACGGCACCACCGGCTACGAGGAGGCGGCGGCGCAAGGCCTGTTCGCGGGCGTCAACGCGGCGCTGCAGGTGAAGGGGGAGGGCGCCTGGCTGCCTTCACGCGACCAGGCCTACCTGGGCGTGCTGGTCGACGACCTGATCACCAAGGGCGTGACCGAGCCCTACCGCATGTTCACCAGCCGGGCCGAGTTCCGGCTCCAGCTGCGGGAGGACAACGCCGACCTGCGGCTGACCGAGGACGGCCGGCGCATGGGGCTGGTAGGCGACGCCCAGTGGGACGCGTTCTGCCGCAAGCGCGACGCTGTTTCACGTGAAACAGAGCGGCTGAAGTCGACCTGGGTGAATCCGAAGATCCTGTCGGAAGCCGAGGCCCAGCGGGTGCTGAGGACGGGCATCGACCACGAGTACAGCCTGGGCGATCTGCTGCGGCGACCGGATGTGACGTACGAGGCGCTGGTTTCCATGGAAGGCGCGCGCTGGAAGAGCGAGGCTGTTTCACGTGAAACACTGGGCGAGCTGTACGCGCCGGTGGTGGAGCAGATCGAGATCGGCGCCAAGTACGCCGGCTACATCGAACGGCAGAAGGACGAAGTTCAGCGGGCGGCGTACTACGAGAACCTGAGGTTGCCGGCCGAGCTCGACTACATGCAGGTCGCCGCGCTGAGCATCGAGGTGCGGCAGAAGCTGAACAAGCACCGTCCGGAAACGCTGGGCCTGGCCTCCCGGATCTCGGGGGTGACCCCGGCGGCGATTTCGCTGTTGCTGGTGCACCTGAAGAAGAACAAGTTCAAGGGCTTCGCGGATGCGGCCAACCAAGGGCCGGGGCAGGCGGCGGCATGAGGCAGGGGGTGGTGCCCTTCTTGGCTGACGGGGCAGTCGGCGTGCCGGGACGGATGGGCCAGCCGGAGAAGCGCCCCCACCCCCACCCTCCCCCAAAGGGGGAGGGGGTAAAACTCGACTGCGGCGGCTCGAGCGCATTCAAGCACTCTCGGCTTTCAGGGCTCCGCCTCCAAGCTGACCCGGCCCCGACGCCGTGGGATGTTCCTCCCTCCCCCTCTGGG
>NZ_DASSVG010000117.1:0-3995 GCF_035706265.1 Ramlibacter sp.
ACGCTGGCGGACCTGCTCGCCGAGCAGAAGACACCCAATCCGCCCAGGGTGGTGCTGCTCGAGGCCGACCAGATCGGCTCCGGCACCACGGGCAACTCCACCGGCAACCTGTACGAGACCGTCTCCAGCGGGCTGCGCGAAATCGCCGCCAAGTGGGGCGCCGACGTGGCGCGCCGGGTCGTCGAGGAACGGCGCACGGCCGTGAACTTCATCGAGGAGCGCTGCCGGCTGCTGCCCGACGTGGGCTTCCGGCGCTGCGACCTGGTGGAGTGGGCGGACAAGGCGAACAACGACGCGATCCGCAAGGAGTTCGAGGCGCTCGCCGCCGCCGGCTGCGCCGTCGAGCGCACCACCGCCGTGCCGGCGCCGCTGCCGCCGGTCGAGGGCGACGCACTGGTGCTGCACAACCAGGCGCAGTTCCAGCCGCAGGCCTACGTGGCCGCGCTGGCGCGCCGCGCCGCGGAGGCCGGCGCCATCCTCCACGAGCACTCGCGGGTGCTGGAGATCGACGCCAAGGCCAAGCGCGCCGTCACCGCCTCCGGCAGCGTGACGGCGAAAGAGATCGTGCTGGCGACCCACTCGCCCAAGGGCGTGCACCTGGTGCACACCGAGATGCCGGTGCACCGCGAATACGCCATCGCCTTCGAGTGGCTGGCCGGCGCGCCCCCCGGGCCCGGCACCTTCTGGTGGAAGGCCGCGGACCGGCTGTCGATCCGCACCCTGCAGGCCGCGGACCGCCACTACCTGGTCTGCGCCGGGCAGGAGCACAAGGTCGGCATCCACAACGCCACGGCAGGCCTGATCGCGCTGGAGAACCAGGCGAAGAAGATCTTCGGCGAGCGGCCGATCACCCATCGCTGGTCGGCCCAGAACTACCGCGGCGCCGACGGCCTGCCCTACATCGGCCGCAACCACTCCGACTGCTTCATCGCCACCGGCTTCGCCACCGACGGACTCACCTGGGGCACGGTGGCCGCGCGCCTGATCGCCGCGGAGCTGCTGGGACACCGGTCCGCCTTCGCCGACCTGGTGAAGCCGGGACGCCTGTCGCCGCTGAAGGGCGGCAAGAGCATCCTGGAGGAGAACGTGCTGGTGGTGTCGCAGCTGGTGAAGGACTACCTCACGAAGCGGCAGAACGAGAAGCTCTCGGAGCTCAAGGCGGGCGACAGCGCGATCGTCGATGCCGAGGGCGAGACCTTCGCCGCCTGGCGCGCGCCCGACGGCGAGCTGTTCGCGGTCTCGCCGGTGTGCACGCACGTGGGCTGCAAGGTGCACTGGAACAGCGTGGAGACGAGCTGGGACTGCCCCTGCCACGGCAGCCGCTTCCGCCCCGACGGCACCGTGATCGAGGGCCCGGCCCTCAGCCCGCTGAAGCGCAAGCACGCGCCCGAGCTGGGCGACGGCGCCGCCAAGCCCTGAGCGTACCCGGCGCCGGCCGGACTTCTCAGCGCCGGCCGGACTTCTTGGTGCCCAGCCCGAGCTGCTCGCGCTGGCGGTCGATGCGCGCCTGCTTGCGCGCGTTCTCGCGCTCGACGGCCTTCTTCTTCGTGTAGCCGGACCAGTCGGCCCACGTCCACCACGCGACGGCGAGGGCGAAGGGCGCGAGCACGACCCACCAGGACCAGGCGGCGACGGGGCCCATCTCCAGGTACTTCAGAAGCAACAGGACGACGCCCAACCCCAGGAACAGCATGTGGCCTCCGCGTTCATTGCCAAAAAGTCGACGGCTGGCGGGGTCAACGCCTGTCCGTACAATACCGTTGAAGGACTGTAACTCAAGCGAGAGGACTCCCCCATGAAACGTGCCCTGTTTGTGCTGGCTGCCCTGGCCGCCATTTCCGCGCCGGCGCTGGCCGACCAGGCGCTGGCCCAGGCCAAGAACTGCATGGCCTGCCATGCCATCGACAAGAAGCTGGTCGGCCCCGCCTACAAGGACGTGGCCGCCAAGTACGCCGGCCAGAAGGACGCGGTGGACCGGCTCGCCGCCAAGATCATGAAGGGCGGCGCCGGCGTCTGGGGCCCCGTGCCCATGCCCGCCAACGCGCAGGTGAACGACGCCGAGGCGAAGAAGCTCGCCGCCTGGGTGCTCACCCTGAAGTAAGCCGCCTCCGGCGCGACCCAGCCCGCTTCGGCGGGCTTTTCTTCGTCCGGGGATCGCTCAGCCCGGCGCGATCCGGGATCTCGAAGCCGGCGCGGGACCTCGCAGCGGCTGCCGGCACGCGTACACCAGGTGGGCCAGCCACACGGCCAGCACCGCGGCCCAGGCCAGCGCGATGCGCAGCTGCGGCCAGTCCGGCGCGCGCCCGCGCCCGGCACCCAGGGAGTGGGCCAGGAAATAGAGCCCCGTCACGCCCGCGACGACGATGGTGAAGCGGCAGACGGCGCCCAGCGCATCCGCGGGCACCACGCGCTGCACCAGCCCCGCCAGGCCGTTGCCCGTGCCGGCCAGCACCAGCAGGAAGAACAGCATCGCCACGTGGCCGGCCGCGTCCACCACGCCCGCCAGCGGAATGGCGCTGGAGACCAGCAGCATCAGCGCGATCGCACCGAGCTGCGCCGACACGCCGCCCAGCAGGATCAGGAAGGCCAGCGCCACCTCCACGAAGCCCGCGGCCATGGCGACGAACTCCGGCGACTGCCCCAGGAGCAGCACGGGCAGCCGGTGTTGCAGCACGTCCTGCGTCCAGGCGGGATGGATCCACTTCTCGATGCCCACCCACATGAAGCTGGTGGCCACCGTGAGGCGGAAGATCGCCAGGCCGATCCGGCGCCAGCGGGGCGCATCCGTTCCGTCCAGCACGAGGAAGGCGCAGACGCCGAGGAAGAAGTGGTAGTCCACCATCCGGACCCAGCCGAACTGGTGGACCGAGAACGCGAACAGGGCCAGCAGCCCGGCGCAGCCGGCGACGACGGTCCGGCGCGAGAGGAAGCAGGCCGCCAGCAGCAACTGGTGCGGCGCGATCCAGGCGCCGGGCGCGTGCAGGTCCGGCGCCAGGGTCACGGGCGCGTCGGCGAAGAGCAGCGCCAGGCCGGCCAGGTAGAGCGCCAGGCCGATGCGCACCAGCAGCGCGGCCGCGCGCGTCATCGAGGGCTGGGTGCGCTGCGCCAGCCGCGCCACGACGTTGCCGCGCTGCACCAGCCAGCGGTCCACCCGCTGCACCAGCGCCATCACGCCCAGGGTGGCGGCCAGCAGCATCAGGAAGGTGGGGGATGCGATCAGCGTCCCCGGCCCCACCGGGATGGCATGCGACTCCGCCACGCGGGTGAACCAGCGCACGTGGCCCACCGCGGCGGCGGACAGCCCGGCCAGCCCGAGGGCGAACAGCGCCATCTGCGGGCGCCGCCGGGCCAGGCAAAAGGCGGCTGCGGCCGGTGTTGCGAGCGCGCGGGCGGCGGACCCGGTGGGGCGGTACTGCGTGTCCATGAGCGCATGCTCACGCGCCGCAGAGGGAGCCGCACCGTCCAAAAGGGGGACGGCCCGTGTGAACTAGTTCGCCGGTTTTCCGTGCGATCCGGCGCGAGAATCGCGGATTCGGGACGGGGAAGAAGAAAAGGGCGGCCGCGGCCGCCCTTCTCACGTCGGCTTCGGCCCGACTAGTTGGTCTGGGCCAATTGTTCCAGGATCGCGGGGTTTTCCAGCGTCGTGATGTCCTGGGTGATCGTCTCGCCCTTGGCGATCGAGCGCAGCAGGCGGCGCATGATCTTGCCGCTGCGCGTCTTGGGCAGGTTGTCGCCGAAGCGGATGTCCTTGGGCTTGGCGATCGGGCCGATCTCGTGCGCCACCCAGTTGCGCAGCTCGTTGGCGATCTGCTTGGCTTCCTCTCCCGTGGGACGCGGGCGCTTCAGCACCACGAAGGCGCAGATCGCCTCGCCGGTGAGGTCGTCGGGGCGACCGACCACCGCCGCTTCCGCCACCAGGTCCGTCTTGGCCACCAGCGCCGACTCGATCTCCATCGTGCCCATGCGGTGCCCCGAGACGTTCAGCACGTCGTCGA
>NZ_DASSVG010000118.1:0-9287 GCF_035706265.1 Ramlibacter sp.
CCCACCAATCTCGACCGCGGCCACGAGGCGGCGCCCATCGTGGCCGACAACACGATGATCGTGGTGGGCCCGTTCCCGAACATCGTCTACGCCTTCGACGTTTCCAGGTTCCCCTTCACGCAGAAGTGGACCTTCGACCCCAAGCCGGACGCCAGCGCGCAGGGCGTGGCCTGCTGCGACACCGTGAACCGCGGCGGCGCCTATGCCGACGGCCGCTTCTTCTTCAACACCCTCGACAACCAGACCATCGCCCTCGACGCGAAGACGGGCCGGGAGCTGTGGCGCACGAAGCTCGGGGAGATCAAGCGCGGCGAGAGCATGACCGGCGCGCCCACGGTGGCCAAGGGCAAGGTGTTCGTGGGCAACAGCGGCGGCGAGTTCGGCGTGCGCGGCTGGATCACCGCGCTCGACGCGGCCACGGGGAAGATCGCCTGGCGTGCCTACAACACCGGCCCCGACAAGGACGTGCTGATCGGCCCCAGCTTCAAGCCGTACTACCGGTCGGACCAGGGGCCGGACCTCGGCGTGAAGACCTGGCCCGGTGAGGCCTGGAAGATCGGCGGCGGCACCGTGTGGGGCTTCATCTCCTACGACCCGCAACTGGACCTGATCTACCACGGCACCGCCAACCCCGGGCCCTGGAACCCCGAGCAGCGCCCCGGCGACAACAAGTGGACGGCCGGCCTGTTCGCCCGGCGGCCCGACACCGGCGAGGCGGTCTGGTTCTACCAGACCAGCCCGCACGACCTGCACGACTACGACGGCGTGAACGAGAGCGTGCTGGTGGACCTCGCCATCGGCGGCACCACGCGCAAGGTGCTGCTGCGACCGGACCGCAATGGCTACCTGTACGTCATCGACCGCAGCAGCGGTCAGGTGCTCTCGGCGACGCCCTTCGTCCACACCACCACCTCCACCGGCGTGGACCTGCAGACCGGCGCGCTGAAGTACAACCCGGCCAAGACTCCCCGTGCCGGCGAGACGGTGCGCAGCATCTGCCCGGCCTCGCCCGGCGCCAAGGACTGGCAGCCGTCCGCCTGGTCGCCGCGCACGAAGCTGCTCTACATCCCGCACCAGAACCTGTGCCAGGACGCGGTCACCTCCGAGGCCAGCTACATCGCGGGCACGCCCTTCGTCGGCGTGGAGGCCAAGATGTATCCCGGCCCGGGCGGCCACCGCGACGTGTTCACCGCCTGGGACCCGGTGCAGCAGCGCAAGGCGTGGGAGATCCAGGAGAAGTTCCCGGTGTGGAGCGGCGCACTGGCGACCGCGGGGGACGTGGTCTTCTACGGCACCATGGACGGCTGGTTCAAGGCTGTCGACGCGCGCGACGGCAAGCTGCTGTGGCAGTACAAGACCGAGTCGGGCGTGATCGGCCAGCCGGTCACCTTCCGCGGCGGCGACGGCCAGCAGTACGTGGCGGTGTTCGCCGGCGTCGGCGGCTGGGCCGGCGCGATCGTCTCGGCCGCGCTCGACCCGCGCGACGCCACCGGCGCGCTCGGCTTCGTCGGCGCCATGCGCGACCTGCCCGCCGCCACGCGCCGCGGCGGGCACCTGTACGTGTTCTCGCTGCAGGGAGGTGGCCAGTGAAGCGCGCCCTGGCCTGGGGCCTCGCCCTGCTGCTGTGCGCGGCGAGCGCGCAGGAGCCCCCGCGCACGCCCCTGCGCGTCTGCGCCGACCCCGACAACCTGCCGTACTCCCACCACGACGGCAGCGGCTTCGAGAACCGCATCGCGCAGCTGGTCGCCGCCGACTTCGGCGTGCCGCTGGAATACGCCTGGCTGCCGGACCGGCGCGGCTTCGTGCGCAAGACGCTGGGCGCGGGCCTGTGCGATCTGATCGTCGGCGTGCCCGCGGACTTCGAGCGCACGCTCAACACGCGGCCCTACTACCGTTCCAGCTACGTGCTGGTGGAACCGCGCACGCAGCACGCTCCGCCCACCACCTTTGCCGATCCGCGCCTGCGCCAGTGGCGCGTGGGCGTGCAGCTGGTGGGCGACGACCTCGCGGCGACGCCGCCCGGCCACGCCCTCGCGCAGGCCGGCGCGGTGGCCAACGTGGTGGGCTTTCCACTCGCGGGCGAGCAGCCGGCCGCCGCGCGCATGGTGCAGGCGCTCGCGCGCGGCGAGCTCGATGCGGCTTTCGTCTGGGGCCCGCAGGCGGGCTACTACGCACTGCACGCGCCGGTGCCGCTGCGCGTGCACTACGTGCCGCCGCCGGCCACGCTGAAGGACCAGCCCTTCTCCTTCGCCATCGCCATGGGCGTGCGCCGAGGCGACCGCGCGCTGCGCGACCGGCTCGACGACTTCATCGGCCGGCGCCAGGCCGACATCGACCGCATCCTGGCCGATTACGGCGTGCCGCGCCTGCCGGAGGCCGCACCATGAGGGCGCGCCTGGCCTGGCTGCTGCTCGCCGCGAGCGCTCTCGCCGCCTGCGAACGCGAGGAGCGCCACTTCGCCGCCGAGGTGCAGAACGCCACCGGCGGCGCCACCGCCGTGCGCCGCAGCAGCAACCAGCCGGCGATGGCGCAAAGCGGCCTGGTGAAGCTGGCCGAGAAGAGCATCAGCATGTACGACGACAACGCCTTCGCCATCAGCGAGGGCAAGCGCCTGTACCGCTGGTACAACTGCTCGGGCTGCCACGCCAACGGCGGCGGCGGCATCGGCCCGGCGCTGATGGACAGCCAGTGGATCTACGGCAGCGACCCGCAGAGCCTCTTCAACACCGTCATGCAGGGCCGTCCCAACGGCATGCCCTCCTTCGGCGGCCACATCCCCGAAGACCAGGTGTGGAAGATCGTCGCCTACGTCCGCTCGATGGGCGGCGCCGTGCGCTCCGACGTCGCGCCTGCGCGTTCCGATTCGCTCTATCCCGGCAAGCCCGAGAACTTCCGCTCGCCGCAGCCGGCGATCCAGAAGGGCTTGTCGGAATCCGAGCAGTCACTGCGTCCGCTGCAATGAACCCCGGCGTCCACGACATGCTCGCCGCCTGGGGGCCGCAGGCGGGCCACGTCGCCTGGCTGTGGAACGTCTTCCTGGCGATCTGCACTCTCGTCTATCTCGCGGTGATGGTGGCGCTGGTGCTGGCGCTGCGGCGCGCCCCGAAGATCCACGCGCCCGAGCCGCCCGACCTCGGCACCGTCAACGTGCCGGAGCCGCGCCTGCGCCGCACCGTCGCCACTGCGGTGGCGCTCACCATCCTCGGCCTGCTGGTGTTGCTGGCGGCCAGCGTGTTCACCGACCGCGCGCTGGCGCGCCTGCCGCTGCACGATGCAGTCAACATCCGCGTCACCGGGCACCAGTGGTGGTGGAACGTCACCTACATCGACGGCCCGGTGTCGGAAACCTTCCAGACCGCCAACGAGATCCACGTGCCGGTGGGGCGGCCGGTGGTGGTGCAGTTGAATGCGAGCGACGTGATCCACAGCCTCTGGATTCCCAGCCTCACCGGCAAGCGCGACCTGATTCCCGGCCGCACGGCCACGCTCGCCTTCCGGGCCGACCAGCCCGGCATCTACCGCGGCCAGTGCGCCGAGTTCTGCGGCTTCCAGCACGCCTTCATGGCCTTCGAGGTGCATGCCGAAACGCCCGAGAACTTCGCGCGCTGGCGCCAGCTGCAGCTCGCCCCGGCGGCCGAGCCGGCAGATCCGCAGGCGCTGCGCGGCAAGCAGCTGTTCCAGTCCATCCAGTGCGCCATGTGCCATGCGATCCAGGGCACCATGGCGCAGGGCAGGACGGGGCCCGACCTCACGCACCTGGCCAGCCGCCGCACCATCGCGGCCGGCACGCTGCCGAACAACGCCGGCAATCTTTCGAGCTGGATCGCCGATCCGCACCGCCACAAGCCGGGCGTGAACATGCCGGCCAACCCGATGTCCGACGCGGACCTCGCCGCCATCGTCGCCTACCTCGGAGGCCTGCGATGAGGCCGGGACCGCTGGGCGAGAAGCCGCATCCGCACAAGGGGCGCATGAAGGACGGCCTGGACGGCGGCGAGCTGGTGGCGCGCGTGCTCGATGCCACCTGGGCCGACCCGCCGGGCCTCTGGGGCTGGATCTGCGCCATCAACCACAAGGCCATCGGCAAGCGCTTCCTCGTGACCTGCCTGGCGTTCTTCGCGCTGGGCGGCCTGCTGGCCGCGACGATGCGCATGCAGCTCGCGCGGCCGGGCAACACGCTGCTGGGGCCGGACCTGTACAACCAGATCTTCACCATGCACGGCTCGACCATGATGTTCCTGTTCGCCGTGCCGGTGATGCAGGCGCTGGCGATCTACCTGGTGCCGCTGATGGTGGGCGCGCGCGCGATCGCCTTCCCGCGCATGACGGCCTACTCGTACTGGATCTTCCTGTTCGGCGGGGTGATGCTGTACGCCGCCTTCTTCGTCAACTCGGGGCCGGATGCGGGCTGGTTCTCCTACCCGCCGCTGGCCGGCCCAGCCTACGGCGCGGGCAAGCGCAACGACATCTGGGCCCAGATGATCACCTTCACCGAGGTCTCGGCGCTGCTGGACGCGGTGATCGTCATCGCCACCGTGTTCAAGCTGCGGGCGCCGGGCATGACGCTCAACCGCATCCCGCTCTACGTGTGGGCCATGCTGGTGGTCGCCTTCATGATCCTGTTCGCCATGCCGGCGGTGGCGCTGGCCAGCGCGATGCTGATCATGGACCGCCTGGTCGCCACCCACTTCTTCAACCCGGGCGAGGGCGGCGACGCGCTGCTGTGGCAGCACCTGTTCTGGTTCTTCGGCCACCCCGAGGTGTACCTGATCTTCATCCCGGGCCTGGGCTTCATGTCCGCCATGATCCCCACCTTCGCGCGCCGGCCGATGTTCGGCTACACGGCGATGGTGCTGTCGATCATCGCGACCGGCTTCCTCTCCTTCGGCCTCTGGGTGCACCACATGTTCGCCACCAACGTGCCGGAGCTGGGCAAGACCTTCTTCACCGCGGCCAGCATGCTGATCGCGATTCCCACCGCGGTGCAGATCTACTGCTGGATCGCGACGCTGTGGACCGGGCGGCTCAACTTCAAGGTGCCGCTCTACTACGTGCTGTCCTTCTTCGCGATCCTGATCATCGGCGGCATGACGGGCCTGATGCTGGCTTCCGTCTCGCTCGATTCGCAGGTGCACGACAGCTACTTCGTGGTGGCGCACCTGCACTACGTGCTGCTCGGAGGCGCGGTGTTCCCGCTGTTCGGCGCGCTGTACTACTGGTATCCCAAGTTCGTCGGCCGCATGATGTCCGAGCGGCTGGGGCGCTGGAGCTTCTGGCTGATGTTCGCCGGCTTCAACGTCGCCTTCTTCCCCATGCACGTGCTGGGGATCCACGGCATGCCGCGGCGCGTCTACACCTATCCGGCCGAAATGGGCTGGGGCCCGCTGAACCTGGTGGCCACGGTGGGCGCCGTCACGCTGGCGCTGGGCATCCTGCTGACGCTGGTGAATGCGGTGCGCAGCGCCCGCCACGGCGCGCTCGCCGGCCCCGACCCGTGGGGCGCGGGCACGCTGGAATGGGCCACCGAGTCGCCGCCGCGCATGTGCAACTTCCCGGTCACACCGGTCGTGCACGGGCGCGACCCGCTCTGGCAGGGCGTGCCCGAAGGCCAGCCGGACCACGTCGCGGGCCTGGCGGTCGACGTGCGCGAGGTCCTTTGCACGACGGTCGCGGACGCGCACCCGGACAGCCGCATGATGTTTCCCGCCTCGACGCCCATGCCCTTCCTCGCCGCGCTCGCCACTGCCATCTTCTTCGTCGGCTCCATCTTCACGCCCTGGGCAGTGGTGTGGGGCATGGTGCTGGTGGCGGTGCCGCTGGTGTGGTGGTTCTGGCCGACCGAGGAGGAGTCACAGGAGGAACTGGCGCTCGAGAAGCTGGATGCCTCGGTGGCGGCGGAGAAGGCATGAACGAAGCCGTCACCAAGGGCAGGGCGCTCGACGTCTCGGAACTGCCCACCGTCGTCTTCTCCCACCGCAGCCTGATGTGGTGGGGCACGCTGGGCGTGATGGCGATCGAGGGCTTCGTATTCGGCCTGGTCATCATGGCTTACTTCTACCTGCGCAGCCACCAGGAGACCTGGCCGCTCACCGCACTGCCGCCGGACCTGCGCTGGGGCACGCTCAACACGGGCGTGATGCTCGTGAGCTTCGTGCCGGCGCACCTGGCCAAGCGCGCCGCCGAGCGGCTGAACCTGCGGGGCGTGCAGGTCTGGCTGGTGGTCAGCGTGCTGTTCGGCATCGCCTTCACCGTGATCCGCGCCTTCGAGTTCTCCACCCTCAACGTGCGCTGGGACAGCAACGCCTACGGCTCGGTGGTGTGGCTGCTGCTGGGGCTGCACACGACGCACATCATTACCGACCTGCTGGACACGATCGTGCTGACGGTGCTGTTCTTCATCGGGCCGCTGGACGGCAAGCGCTTCGTCGACGTGAGCGAGAACTCGTTCTACTGGTACTTCGTGGTGGCCGCCTGGCTGCCGATCTACTTCGTCATCTACTGGGGGGCGCGCGCACCATGAAGCTCAGGAGCTGGGCGGCCCTGCTCGTCGCGCCGGGGGTGGCGCTGGCGACGCAAAGCGTCATGTATTCGATGGTGACTCCTGCGTGCAGCACGCAAACAAGGCTGCAGCTGCACCTGTTCGCGGCGGTGGCGCTGGCGGTGGTCGTGGTGCTCGCGGTGCTCGCGTACAGCGAGTGTTCGCTGCACCGGCCGGAGCCGGCCTCGATGGACAGCGACGAGGCGCACGCCCGCCACCGCTTCCTCGCCAACATGGCGGCTGCCGTGGGCGCGTTCGCCGCGCTCGTGATCGTGGCGATGTGGTTCGGCACCTGGGTGCTCACGCCTTGCGAGCCCTGATCGCCGCGGCGGCACTCGCGCCGCTGCTCGCCTGGGGGCACGTGCCGGAGGGCGCTTCGGGCGCGGAGCCGTGGGCGTGGAACTTCGCGCCGTGGCTGATGGCGCTGCTCGCGGGATCCGCGCTCGCGTATGGCCTCGGCCTGCATCGCCTCTGGCGCCGCGCGGGCGGCGCGCGCGGCGTGTCGCCGTCGCAGGCCGGCTGCTTCGCGGCGGGCTGGGCCACGCTGGTCGCGGCCCTGGTCTCTCCCATCGACGCCGCCGGGGCCCACCTGTTTTCCATGCACATGGTGCAGCACGAGCTGCTGATGGTCGCGGCCGCGCCGCTGCTGGTGCTGGGACGGCCGCTCGCGGCCTGGGCCTGGGCGCTGCCACCGCGGCTGCGCCAGGGCGCGGGGCGCCTGTTCGCGCGCCGCGCCTGGGCCGGCCCGTGGTCGGCGCTCACCGATCCGCTGGGCGCCTTCGCGCTGCATGCGATCGCGCTGTGGGCCTGGCACCTGCCGGCCGCCTTCGATGCGGCGCTGGTGCACGAAGACTGGCACATCGCGCAGCACTTCTGCTTCCTCGCCACCGCGCTGTTCTTCTGGTGGTCGGTGCTGGGGCACGATCCGCGCGGACGCTACGGCCCGGGGCATTCGGCCGCCTCGCTGTTCGCCACCATGATGCACACCGGCGCGCTGGGCGCCCTGCTGAGCCTGGCGCCGAATCCCTGGTACGCGCCTTATGTCGCGACCACGCTGGCGCTGGGGCTGGACCCGGCGCAGGACCAGCAACTCGGCGGCCTCGTGATGTGGGTGCCCGCGGGGCTGGTCTACGTGGTGGCGGCGCTGTGGGTGCTGGGGCGCATGCTCACGCGGGCCCGCGCGTGACGCGGCCGCATGCCGCCCCTATGATCGCGCGCATGGCCTACATGCTCGTGATCCTCGAAGACCCCGCCCAGCGCGGCACGCGCACGCGCGCCGAAGGCGAGGCGGTCTACCAGCGCATGGTGGACTTCGCCGACACGCTCAAGCGGCAGGACAAGCTGCTGGCCGTCGAATCGCTCGCCTCGCAGGACAAGGCCACCCGCGTGCGGGTGCGCGGCGGCCAGGCGCAACTGCTCGATGGCCCGTTCGCCGAGGCCAAGGAAATGATCGGCGGCTTCTTCCTGCTCGATGTCGCCAGCCGCGAGGAGGCGCTGGCCATCGCCCGCCGCTGCCCCGCCGCCGAATGGGCGACGGTGGAAGTGCGGGAGACGGCGCCCTGCTATTCCTGAGCGCTCACTTGGTGGCGGCGGCGCTGGAGGGCTTGTGCCCGCGCTTCTGCGCGATGTAGCGCAGTTCCGCCTTGGCCACGGGATCGTTGGCGTCGATCTTCAGGCACTCGTTGTACAGCTTCTCGGCGCCATCGAGATCCTTCTCCTCCACCAGCACGAAAGCCTGGCCGCGCAGCGCCCGCGCCAGTTCGCGGCCGCGCACGCTGGGCGGCGAGAACTCGCGCGCGTCGGCCTCGGCGCGCTTGAACTCCTTGGCCGCCTCGTCCCAGTTCTTCTCCTTCAGCAGCAGCTGGCCCAGCTCCGCGCGGTAGGCGGCGTTGTGCGGCGCCAGGGCCACGGCGGCCTCGATCGCCTTCCGCGCATCCGGGAAGCGCCGCATCTCGGTCAGGATGAAGCTCTTGAGGTAGTACGCGTCGCCCCAGGTGGAGGGATAGACGCCAGCCTCCATCGCCTGCTTGCCCGGGCTCGGCGTGCGGCCCACTTCGTTCAGGTAGGCCTGCGCTTCGGCGGGGCTGCGCGAGGCGAACACCTGGACCTTGCCGCGGCGGTAGCGGTCCTCGTAGGATTGGACGACGGCGTCGGCGAGCACCAGCGCTTCCTGCATCTTGCCGGCGCGCATCAGCCGCGAGACCTCGTCGAGTTCCGCCGTGTTCTCGGTGGGAGCGCGGGGGCCGGCCGCCGAGGCGGCAGCCGCAGGTGCCGAAGCGGCCGGGGCGGGCTTGGCCGGCTTGGCCGGCGGCGTGCCCTGGGCCCAGGCGGCGCCCAGCCAGCAGCTCAGGACACAGGATGCGATGACGCGTGCGGAAAACATGACGGTGACTTCCTCCTCGTTGCAAATTGTGACCAGTCTACGGTTGCGTTGGGAGGCCCTTTGGTGCCGCCTCGGGTTTATCCCGACCGACGGATGTCGAAATCGGGGTGCCCGCTTCGTCGTGGGGAAGAGGCCGATGCGGCTTCGCCACAGGAGACCACCATGCGATTCATGATCATCGTGAAGGCCACCCCGGACAGCGAGGCGGGCCGCTTCCCGGAAGATAGCGAGAAGATGTTCCAGGCCATGGCCGCCTACCACGAGGAACTGGCCCGCGCCGGCGCGCTGCTGGATGCCTCGGGCCTGCAACCGAGCAGCAAGGGCTGGCGCGTGCAGTACGAAGGCGGCAAGCGCACCATCGTCGAC
>NZ_DASSVG010000119.1:0-2619 GCF_035706265.1 Ramlibacter sp.
CACGTCGTGCAGCGCCGCCGCCCCCAGCGAGGTCGCGATGCCGATGCCGCGCGGCAGCAGCGGCAGATCGCGCTTGCGCGCGGCGTCGAACAGGCCCTCGGCCTCCAGCTTCGCCTTCAGGCGGAGGAACTGCTCGAACAGCGCGCCCTGCCCCGCGCGGCGCATGCTTTCCACCACCAGCTGCAGGTCGCCGCGCTGCTCGTACACGCCGAGCCGCCCGCTCGCCTCCACCAGTTCGCCGTCGCGCGGGGCGAATTCGAGCAGGCTCGCGCTGCGGCGGAACATCGCGCAGCGCACCTGCCCCTGCGCATCCTTCAGCGAAAAGTAGCAGTGGCCGCTGGCGGCCCGCGCGAAGCCGGTGATCTCGCCGCGCACCGTCACTGGATTGAAGCGCGCCTCCAGCGCGTCGGCTACCGCGCGGCACAGGGCGCCGACCGCCCAGACGCGCCGCCCCGGGGCCGCGCTCGCGTTGCCGTCCGTCAGCAAAGAGAGGGGCTCCCAGGGTAAACCCGATAGAAATTCATCCACAGGGGACAGGGAGCGGGGAAAATTCCCCAAGGATGGGCTAAGACGCGCATTTCTCCGAGCAAGTCCTTGATTTCAAATGGAATTTTCCTGCTCATTTGGTCATCGATCTGTCAAGGCGCAGGATTGGTGCGGGTTGCAGTGGGGGATGGGGGTCCTTCTCAACAAAGTTATCCACAACTTTTGTGAGTGTCGTCCTACGGCGACGCGGCCTTGTCCTACCAACGCGACCATTGGTGGTACCGCCCACCAAGTCCGCGATAATCCACCCCGGGCAGGACGCGCAATGCGTTCCTGCCGGCAGTACACCCGGCGGAGGACCCCCGTTTGTTTTCGATCATACAAGCCGCAGGCTGGCCGATCTGGCCGCTCGTTGCCTGCTCCATCCTGGCCCTGGCACTCGTCATCGAACGGTTCCTGAGCCTGAAGACGGCCAAGATCGCGCCGCCCAAGCTGCTCGACGAGGCCCTGGCCGTCTCCCGCGCCTCGGTCCCTTCGCCCGACGTGGTGCGCCAGCTCGAACAGAACTCCGCCCTCGGCGAGGTGCTGGCCAGCGGCTTCCGCGCGCTCAACTCCGACCCGCGCTGCACCGAGGCCGACCTGCGCGCCAACATGGAGAGCACCGGCCGCGCCGTGGCCCACCGCCTCGAGCGCTACCTCAACGCGCTGGCCACCATCGCCTCGGCGGCGCCGCTGCTCGGCCTGCTGGGCACCGTGATCGGCATGATCGAGATCTTCGGCTCCCAGTCGGGCGCCGGCGCGGCCACCGGCGGCAACCCGGCCCAGCTGGCGCACGGCATCTCGGTGGCCCTCTACAACACGGCCTTCGGCCTGATCATCGCGATCCCGGCCCTGATCTTCTGGCGCTATTTCCGCGGCCGCGTCGACGAGTACCTGCTGACGCTGGAACTGGCGGCCGAGCGCTTCGCGCGCCACCTGAACAACCTGCGCCGCGCGTGACCCCGAGGCCGGCATGAACTTCCGCCCGCGCGCCAAGGAAGAACCGGAGATCAACCTGATCCCGTTCATCGACGTGCTGCTGGTGGTGCTGATCTTCCTGATGCTCACCACCACCTACAGCAAGTTCACCGAGATGCAGCTGCGCCTGCCGGTGGCCGACACGGAGGCGCAGCGCGACTACCCGCGCGAAGTGATCGTGGCCGTCTCCAGCGACGGCCGCTACATGGTCAACAAGCAGCCGGTGAGCGGCCGCGGCCCCGACGCGCTCGCCGAGACCATGGCCGAAGCCGCCAAGGCCGGCAAGGACTCGGTGGTGATCATCAGCGCGGACGCCACAGCCACCCACCAGTCCGTGATCACCGTGATGGAGGCGGCGCGCCGCATCGGGCTCACGCAGATCACCTTCGCCACCCAGTCCTCCGCCTCCGCCAAGGCCGCCGCCAAGTGAGCGCGCTGCAGCGGGCCTGGCTGCAGCGAGGTCCCCTGGCCCGCGTGCTCTGGCCCCTTTCGCTCGTCTACCGCGCCGGCGCCACGCTGCACCGGCGCCTGCACGGCTCCAGCCGGCGCCCGGTGGAGCGCCTGCCGGTGCCGGTGATCGTGGTGGGCAACGTGATCGCCGGCGGCGCCGGCAAGACACCCGTGGTGCTCGCGATCCTGCAGCACCTGCGCCAGCGCGGCATCCGCGCCGGCGTCATCTCGCGCGGCCACGGCCGGCGCGGCAACGCCTGCCGCGAGGTGCATCCGCAGGACGATCCGGCGCTGGCCGGCGACGAACCGCTGCTGCTGCGGCGCAACTCGGGCCTGCCCGTGTTCGTCGCGCCGCTGCGGGCCGACGCGGGCCGCGCCCTGCTCGCCGCCCACCCGCGCACGCAGGTGATCGTGAGCGACGACGGCCTGCAGCACCACGCGCTGGCGCGCGACCTCGAGATCTGCGTGTTCGACCGGCGCGGCATCGGCAACGGCTGGCTGCTGCCGGCGGGCCCCTTGCGCGAGCCGTGGCCCCGGCCCGTGGACCTGGTGCTGCGCGACGCGGCCACGCCCGGCATCGACGGGCACGTGCTCCGGCGCACGCTCCGCGCCGAGGCCGTGCGCGGCGACGGCGCACGGCGGCCGCTCGCCGACCTGCGCGGCGCG
>NZ_DASSVG010000120.1:0-26978 GCF_035706265.1 Ramlibacter sp.
TGGGCCGCCGGAAGGTGAGCGCAGCGAACCCCACCGAACGCGCCTCACACGAACCCGATCGCCCGCGCCTCCCGCACCTCTGGCTTGATCCGGTGCTCCGCTTCCAGCTGCTCGATGAATTCCTCCGGCGCAAGCTGTGTCGCGAGGATCTCCACCTGGCGCTTCACCGCGGCGAAGTCGCCGGGGCACAGCTGGTCCAGCTTCGCCAGTCGGGCGGCGACATCCGGCGCCAGGCGTGAAGCATCGCCCTCCAGCGCCTCGGTCACGAACATCTTCTCGCGCTGCACGGTCGTCAGCGGCTTGAACCGGATCTTGAAGGCGAAGCGCCGCAGCGCCGCCTGGTCGATGCGGTCCATCAGGTTGGTGGTGCAGACGAAGATGCCGGCGAAGCGCTCCATGCCCTGCAGCATCTCGTTGACCTCCGTGACCTCGTAGGTGCGCTGGGCGCCCCGGCGGTCCTGCAGGAAGCTGTCGGCCTCGTCGAGCAGCAGGATCGCCTTCTCGCTCTCGGCCTCGCGGAACATGGCGGCCATGTTCTGCTCGGTCTCGCCGACGAACTTGCTCATGAGGTCGCTCGCCTGCTTGATCAGCAGCGGCTTGTCCAGGCTGCGCGCGATGTGCTCCGCCAGCGCCGTCTTGCCGGTGCCCGGCGCGCCGTAGAAGCACAAGGTGCCGTGGCCGCGCGCGCGCAGGGCCTCGACGATGCGGGGCACCTCGAAGCGCGACTCCACGTTCAACATCTCGAGGTCGTAGGTGGTGACGCTGCGGCGCGCGCCGGCGTCGGCGCTGCGCGTGCCCAGCGCCCGGTCGGCGTTGCGCAGCTGGCGCTCGATCAGTTCCTCCACGCCCACGTTCTCGGCCGAGGCCAGCTCGGCGAAGCGCACCGCGGTGCGGATCTGTGCGGGCGTGAGGCCCTTGCGCTCGGTCAGCTTGGCCACGAAGGCGGCAGACACCTCGACGCCCTCCAGCGTCTTGCGCACGATGCCTTCGCGCGCGCCCGGCGGCGGCGACTTCAGTTCCAGGTGGTAGGCGAAGCGGCGCCGGAAGGCCGGATCGATCTGCTCGATCCGGTTGGTGACCCAGATGGTCGGCACCGGGTTGGATTCGAGGATCTGGTTGACCCAGGCCTTGCCGCTCACGCTGCCGGAAGGCGGCGCCACCACCTGCTCGGCGCGCGCCATCATCTGCGCCGCCTCGCTGGAGATCGGCGGGAACACGTCCTCCACCTCGTCGAACAGCAGCGCCGCCTGCGCGCTGCCCTTGAGGAACACCTGCGCGATCTGCAGCGAGCGGTAGCGGTCCCGCCCGCTCAGCGAGTTGCCGTCGCGGTCGGCATATTCCACTTCGAACAGCTCCAGGCCTGCGGCCTGCGCCACCACCTTGGCAAGCTCCGTCTTGCCGGTGCCCGGCGGGCCGTACAGCAGCACGTTGACGCCCGGCTCCTTGCGCTCCACCGCGCGCCGCAGCAGGTTGCGCAGCACGTCCGCGTCCTCGGAGACGAAGGAGAAGTCGTCCAGCGCCAGCGTGCTCTTGGCGGAAGGCCGGGTGAACACCGCCATCAGCTCGTTCTGGTCGCGGTATTCGCGCATCAGCACCGGCGGCAGCTTCTCGCTCACCTTCATCAGGTCCGCGAGATCGGTGATGTTGTGCTCGGAAATCAGGTTCTCGACCAACCCGATGCGCTCCAGCCGCGAGCCGGCACGCAGCGCCTCGCCGACGTCGGCGGCACTCACGCCGGCCACTTCGGCGATGGCGGCGTAGGCCTCCGGCGCGTTGTTCACCTTGAATTCGACCAGCAGGCTGCGCAGGTCGCGCTGGTAGCGCGCCAGCGTCCCGTACAGCAGCAGGGCGCGCTCGGCCTTGTTCAACTGCAGCAGGTTGGCCAGCGCGTCGATGTTCTTCTCCACCAGGGTGGAGTGCTTCTTCAGTGCGTGGGTGAGCCACTCGCCGGTGACCGTGAGCACCGACAGCAGGTCCTTGGGCTGGTCCTTCGCGTATTCGTCCAGGTAGAAGAACAGCGTGCCTTCCTCGTAGGGCCCGCGCCAGACGCCGTGGCGCTCGAGGAACTCGCGCGTGGACAGCTGCTCGTGGCCGCGCCAGAACTCGTTGTCCTTGCAGCGGCGGGCCAGGAACTCGCGCAAGCGCTCCAGCGAGGGCGGCGGCCACACCAGGTGGCGGCCGGCCAGCGAGAGCAGGCCGTTCAGGTCGCGCCGGACGTTGAACTTGGCTCCCTGCTTGGCCGCGAGTGTCAGCACGAAGTGCGAACACATCAGGTCCAGCACCGGAGCCTCCTTGAGGCCCGGCGAGGGCAGCACTTGCAGATCCAGCGAACGCTTGGCCAAACGACCTCCGTCAGGAAGGCAGGGGGGAGCGCGCCAACGATAGCGCGACTCGATGCTACATGGAAGGACCGCCGGCGGGACCCGCCCGGCGGGGCGCTCCGGCCCACCGGCGCGTGGCGGCCGGTACACAATGGCCCCATGACCGGCCTGCCCGAGATCCGCGCCGCCGCCGCCCGCCTGCACGGGCAGGTGCTCACCACGCCGTGCGTGGAGTCGCGCACCCTGTCGCAGATGGCCGGCTGCCAGGTGTTCCTGAAGTTCGAGAACCTGCAGTTCACTGCCTCCTTCAAGGAGCGGGGGGCGTGCAACAAGCTGGTGCAACTCAGCCAGGACGAGAAGCAGCGCGGCGTGATCGCCATGAGCGCCGGCAACCACGCCCAGGGCGTCGCCTACCACGCGCAGCGGCTGGGCTTGCGGGCCGTGATCGTGATGCCGCGCTTCACCCCGATGGTGAAGGTGGAGCGCACCCGCCAGTTCGGCGCCGAGGTGGTGCTGCACGGCGACACGCTGGAGGAATCGCGCGTCCACGCCATGGAGCTGGCCGGGCGCGAGCAGCTCACGCTGGTGCACCCCTACGACGATCCGGCCATCATCGCCGGCCAGGGCACCGTGGCACTGGAGATGCTGGAAGCCGTGCCGCAGCTCGATACCCTGGTGGTGGCCGTGGGGGGCGGCGGCCTGATCGGCGGCATCGCGGCGGCGGCCAAGGGGCTCAAGCCGGGCATCCGCGTGATCGGCGTGCAGGCGCAGCGCTTTCCCAACATGTACAACGCCGTCAAGCACGCGCAGCTGCCGGCGGGCGGCCCCACGATCGCCGAGGGCATCGCCGTCGGCCAGCCCGGTGTGCTCACCGAGAAGCTGGTGGAGCGCTACGTCGACGACCTGGTGCTGGTGGACGAGGGCGACATCGAGCAGGCCATCGTGATGCTGCTGGATTTCGAGAAGACGCTGGTGGAAGGCGCGGGCGCGGCGCCGCTGGCCGCCGTGATGAAGGACCCGGCCGCCTACGCCGGCCGCAAGGTGGGCCTGGTGCTGGGGGGCGGCAACCTCGACCCGATGCTGCTGGCGGCCATCATCCAGCGCGGCATGGTGCGCGCCGGCCGGCTCGCGCGGCTGAAGGTGTGCGCGCGCGACGTGCCCGGCTCGCTGGCGCGGATCACCACCGTAGTGAGCGAAGCCGGCGCCAACATCGACGAAGTGCACCACCAGCGCGCCTTTACGCTGCTGGCGGCGCAGAACGTCGAAATCGAGCTGGTGGTGCAGACGCGCGGCCGCGAGCACGTCCAGTTCCTGCTCGACGCCCTGCAGGCCGCCGGCTTCCAGGCCGAGGAGGAACCATGAGGCGCGGGGCGTCCACCTTCGGCCTACATGGCCGTCCGCGCTGCCTTGGTTAAAATGGGTCGATCGAGTGCTGCCTCCCGGCAGCGCACAGTCTCGGATGCAGGCGCAGGCCGAGCCCGAGCAACCCAGATAATGAGGAGCGCATGACCAGCCCCAACGAGCCCCGCCAGCACGGCCACGATTTCGAGCCCGAGGACCCCGTCGAGGCCGTCGTCCCGGCCATCCCGATCGTCCTGCCCGCCGTCGGCGCCGCGCTGATGTTCCTGCTGGCCTGGATCGCCGTGTACATGGCCTGATCGCCGGCTGGTTCCACCCGAAAGCCCCTGCGCTGTCGCGCTGGGGCTTTTTTGTTGCCTTTGTCGAGCACGACAGGCATGCAGCCATGCATGGTTTGCATGGAATCGGGGCTGAACCCCATGGCCGGCTCGGCTTGCCTCCCTAAAATGGCCCCCTCCGGCAGACCCAGCGGTGGCGAGCGCCCAACCGCAGCCGGCGAACCCAAGCCTGTTTTCAAAGGGCGCGCACCGGGCTGCCGAGACACGGCCCATCGAGCTTCCTTTTGGAAACACGCTTTCAAACTCAGGAGCTTCGACGCATGAACTCTCCCGCCATGCAGGGCCTCGATTTCCAGATCCCGGCACACGTGCGCAACGCCAGGCTGGTCGCCTGGGTGGCCGACATGGTCGCCCTGTGCAAGCCCGACCAGGTCTACTGGTGCGACGGCAGCCAGGAAGAATACGACCGGCTGTGCCAGCAGCTCGTGGACAAGGGCACCTTCCGCCGTCTCAACCCGGCCAAGCGCCCGGGCTCCTACCTCGCCTGGTCCGATCCCGGCGACGTGGCGCGGGTGGAAGACCGCACCTTCATCTGCTCGCAGCGCAAGGAAGACGCCGGCCCCACCAACAACTGGGTGGCCCCGGACGAAATGCGCGCGACGCTGCAGCCCCTGTTCGACGGCTGCATGCGCGGGCGCACGATGTACGTCGTGCCCTTCTCCATGGGCCCGCTCGGCTCGCCCATCGCTCATATCGGCGTCGAGCTGTCCGACAGCCCGTACGTGGCCGTCAACATGCGGATCATGACGCGCATGGGCAAGGCGGTCTACGACGTGCTGGGCGTCGAGGGCGAGTTCGTGCCCTGCCTGCACACCGTTGGCGCGCCTCTGCAGCCCGGCCAGCAGGACGCGGTCTGGCCCTGCAACAAGACCAAGTACATCGTGCACTATCCCGAGACGCGCGAGATCTGGTCCTACGGCTCGGGCTATGGCGGCAACGCGCTCCTGGGCAAGAAGTGCTTCGCGCTGCGCATCGCCTCCAACATGGCGCGCGACCAGGGCTGGCTGGCCGAGCACATGCTGATCCTGGGCGTGACCAACCCGCAGGGCCGCAAATACCACGTGGCCGCCGCCTTCCCCTCGGCCTGCGGCAAGACCAACTTCTCGATGCTGGTGCCGCCGGCCGGCTTCGAGGGCTGGAAGGTCACCACCATCGGCGACGACATTGCCTGGATCAAGCCGCACGCCGACGGCCGCCTGTACGCGATCAACCCCGAAGCCGGCTACTTCGGCGTGGCGCCCGGCACCAACATGCAGACCAACCCGAACTGCATGCTGTCCCTCGACAAGGACGTGATCTTCACCAACGTGGCGCTCACCGACGACGGCGACGTGTGGTGGGAGGGCATGACCGAGCAGCCGCCGGCGCACCTGCTGGACTGGCAGGGCAAGGACTGGACGCCGCAGCTCGCCAAGGAGACCGGCGCCAAGGCCGCCCATCCGAACGCGCGCTTCACCGTGGCCGCCACCAACAACCCGGTGCTCGACCCGGCCTGGGACGATCCCGCCGGCGTGCCGATCGATGCCTTCATCTTCGGCGGCCGCCGCTCCACCACCGTGCCGCTGGTGACCGAGGCGCAGTCCTGGGTCGACGGCGTCTACATGGCCGCCACCATGGGCTCGGAGACCACCGCCGCCATCGTCGGCCAGGTCGGCGTGGTGCGCCGCGACCCCTTCGCCATGCTGCCCTTCACCGGCTACAACATGAGCGACTACTTCCAGCACTGGCTGGACCTGGGCGCCAAGCTGCAAGCCCAGGGCGCGAAGCTGCCGCGCATCTTCACCACCAACTGGTTCCGCAAGGGGGACGACGGCAAGTTCGTCTGGCCCGGCTACGGCGAGAACATGCGCGTGCTGAAGTGGATGCTCGACCGCATCGAGGGCCAGGCGCAGGGCGCCAAGAACGTGTTCGGCATCAGCCCGAAGTACGAGGAGCTGAACTGGCAGGGCCTGGCCTTCACGCCGGAGCAGTTCGCCAAGGTGATCGGCGTCGAGCGCGAGGCCTGGGTGAAGGAGCTGCAGCTGCACGAGGAGCTGTTCCAGCAGCTCGCCTACCACCTGCCGGCCGAACTGAAGGCGACCAAGGCGCAGATCGAGCAGCGGCTCGCGTCCTGAGGCGCGTTGCGCTGATGCGATGAAGGCCACCCGCGCGGTGGCCTTTTTCATGGCCTAGTGCTCGTGCGGATGCCCGTGGCCGTGCGAGTGGCCGCGCTCGCGCCGCAGCACGTGCTCCGCGCTGCGGAAGTGCTGCACCGCATCGTCCTCCGCCTGGTGGCAGGGCGTCAGCTCGCACTGCACGGTGATGTGGGTGATGCCGAAGTCGTGCGCCAGCCGCTCGCGCAGCCGGGGCAGGATCTCGCGCTCGGCGTCGACCCGGGGGTCGTTGACGATGTGGGCGGTGAGGCTCACCTGCCCGCTGGTGAGCGCCCAGACGTGCAGGTCGTGGATGCTCTGCACGCCGGGCACGCCCAGGAAGGCCGCGCGCACGGCGCCGAGGTCGACGCCTTCGGGCACGCCTTCCAGCAGGATGTTGATGCTGGACTTCAGCAGCGTCCAGGTGCGCGGCAGCACCCACAGGCCGATCAGGATGGCCACGGCGGAATCCACCCACACCCAGCCCGTGACGCGGATCACGATGGCGCCGAGGATCACGCCCACCGAGCCGAGCATGTCGCTCCAGACCTCGAGGTAGGCGCCCTTGACGTTCAGGCTCTCGTGCCGGCCGGCGGCCAGCACCCGCATCGCCGCGATGTTCACCAGCAGGCCGATCACCGCGATCGCCAGCATGCCCAGGGGCTGGATCTCGGGCGGCTGTTGCAGCCGGCGGTACGCCTCCAGCACGATGAACACGGCGGCACCGAACAGCAGCATCGCGTTCACGGCGGCGGCCAGGATCTCGAAGCGTGCATAGCCGAACGTGCGGCGCTCGTCGGCCGAGCGCCGGCCGATGCGGATGGCCGCCAGGGCGATGGCGAGCGCCGCCACGTCGGTGAGCATGTGCGCGGCATCGGAGATGAGCGCCAGGCTCCGGGTGACGATGCCGCCGACGAACTCGACCAGCAGGAAGGCCGCGGTCAGGCCGAGCGCGATGCGCAGCGAACGCTCGTTGGCGCCGGCGGTGTGGTCGTGGCCTGCGTGGCCACCGGCATGCGAATGGGCGTGGTCGTGCGCGTGGGGCATCGGGGGCTTTCCGGCTGCGCATTGTCGCCCCTCCCCGGCACGGCCGGGTCGGCCCCGACGCTCAGGAGAAGGTCGACGGCCGGGTCAACAGCGTGCTGGAGGACCAGCGCGAAGGCTGGGGACGGCCGTAGCTGACGATGCGGCAGCGGTCCTCGCCGGCGCGCGCCGCCTTGCGGCGAACCATTGCGCGATCCACCTCCGACCGCAGGTCCACGATGCGGCGGTGGTCGTCGTGCAGCAGCAGCAGGCGCGAGCGCAGGGCTTCGCGGTCCTGCTGGCGCAGCGCCCTGCCCTGTTCCAGCGCCTCGGTGGCCCGCTCGCGCGCCTCGCGGCTGCGCTGGCGCAGCACCACGCAAGGGGGATCGTCGGCGGCGGGTTCCAGGTCGGCATCGACCGTGGCGGCGACCGCGTCGATCTGGCTCGCCAGGCGCAGGATGTCGCGCGCCGTCTCGTCGTCACGGCGGCGGCGACGGAAGAACCAGCCCGCCACCGCGCCGAGGCCCAGGGCGCCGGCAGCCGACGCGAGGGTGAGAAAGAGCATTGCTTGCAGCCGCGGGTCCGCGCGGCAGGGTTGGACACGGCCCCATGCTAGGCGCGTGCTGCGCCGCGTCGCTGACACGGGCGGGCTGGCGAGACGGGCGGTAGCTTCGGGCCGCGCGACCGGTTTCGCCTGGGTGGTTTTACGCGTCGTTACGGCTCTACACTTCGGGCAACATGTTTCGCGTTCCCTCCTGGAGCTGGTGGCACGAGCCGCGCGACGACCGCGAGCTGGTGCGCCTCGACGTGGTCGGGCTGGCGGCGGAGATCGCCACCGTCGCCCGCCGCATCGAGGAAGCGTTGCCGCCCACCGGCGCCTACCGGCAGGCCGACCAGGTGCGCGCCCGCTGCCGCTCCTACCTGCACATGGCGTTGCTGGTGCTGTCGGCGGACAACAGCTTCCAGGACGTGAGCGGGTCGGACCTGCTCGAGGCGCTGGACGTCTTCCGCGAGCTGCAGCGCAAGGTGGTGCTGCTGCGCGACGAGGCCGAGCGCCTGGGCGACAGCCTGCTGCCCGTGGCCTGACGTCGCGGGCCCTTGCGGCGCGGCCGAGCGGCACGGGAAGCCCTCGTACATTCCGAAACGATTGCGAACTGGCCGAAACAAGGAACCAAGGTGCTACCTGGGCAGCAACCAGGTGCTCGTCGACCGTGGCGGAGCAGTTTCGCGGCCGGCGTGGGATTGCCGCCCATCCGTAACGCCCCGTCCGGCCCGACGGGCCGCGTGTGCACTCTGTTACCGCATCGCAAGTGCTGTCCGATCGCACCGAAGGTGCCTAGGTGCCCCCGGGGCCCGCGCCTAGCATTCCTTCACCCGTGCTCCTCCTGGTTCCCTGCACTCCTCACGGGCTTTCCACGGGCCGCTTCTCGCGGCCCGTTTTCTCTTGGGGAGATGAAAAGGCCACCTCCCGGTGGCCTTTTCGCGGGGCTGTTGGGGGGCCCCGGGGGCGCGGCGCTCAAGCCGCGCTATACGCGCACCTCAATCCCGCCAGGGCTTGAGGTGGTACACCGCGCCGGCAGCAGGGGCGGCCTTGGCGGCGGCCTTGCGCTGCTGCCACTTCTGCTGGCGCTTGAGGGCGCGGCGGCGGGCCACCCGGTGCGACCACGCGTCGAGCGCGCGCAGCACCGGCGCCGGCAGGGCGTGGATCGCCTGTTGCATCAGCAGGAACAGCGAGTTGTGGAGGCTGGCGGTCATCTTGTTCTCTCAGAGGTAGCGGCTGCCGTCGCGCAGTGCGTCTTCGCTGTTCATGGCGCGAAGCAGGTCGTGGAGGCGGGGGCGCTGGTTGAGCACCCGCGCGATCGCGGCCAGGATGGCACTGAGGAGGACGGCGCCCATGGCGGATCCCTGGACTCAGAAGTAGCGGCTGCCGTCGCGCAGGGCGTCCTGGCTCATCGCGCGGCTGAGGTCGGCCATCACCCGGGCATCCGTGAGCGCCAGGTTCCACAGCTTGCGGTCTTCCTCGCGCTGCTTGCGCTCCTCACGCCAGGCGGCCATGCCGGCGCGGACGCGGGCGGCGAGGCGGGTGAAGGGCGTGCCCAGCAGGGCCAGGCCATGCAGCACGACATGGGTGGCGCTGAAGCTGCCGATGGTTTCGATCGCCTGTTCCATGCGGACGACGCCACCGTGTTGGGCCGGGTATTGAGCGCGGATGAAGCTTGCCATTTGTGATCCCCTTGGTTCGACGCTTGTGGCGGTATTGCCAAGTGCGTGCATGAATACTAGGGTTCACCCTGATATTTGGCCACTTTTGATTAGTGATGGCTATCATTCATAAGCTGTATGAAGAACCTGAACTTCCGTACTCTCGACCTGAACCTTTTACGGGTCTTCGACCAGATCATGGCCGAGCGCAACCTGACCCGGGCAGCCCGCAACCTGGCCATGACCCAGCCGGCGGTCAGCAACGCCCTCAACCGCCTGCGCGACGCCGTGGGCGACCGGCTGGTGGTGCGCAGCGGCTATGGCGTGGAACCCACACCCCGGGCGATGGCCCTGTGGCCGGCGGTGAGCGACGCCCTGCGCCAGCTCGAGGCGACCCTCACGCCGGGGCAGTTCGTGCCCGCGGAGGCCAGCAACACCTTCACGCTGGCGATGGCCGACGCGACCGCCGCCGAAGTGATGCCGGGCCTGGTGGAGATCATGGAGCGCGACGCCCCCGGCATCACCGTGCGGGTGCTGCCCCTGACCACCCGCGACCCGCGCCGCATGCTCGAAGAAGGCGTGATCGACCTGGCCGTCGGCTACTTTCCCGCGGTGCTGGCCGACCTCACCGCGCAGGAGCAGACCAGCGGCATGGGCGCCTTCGCCTACGAACGCCTGTATGACGGCGTCTACGTCTGCGTGATGCGCAAGGGCCATCCGCTCGCCACCGAGGCCCTGACGCTGGACCGCTTCTGCGAAGCGCGCCACATGCTCGTGAGCTTCTCGGGCCGCCCCTTCGGCTTCATCGACGAGGCGCTGGCGGCCCTGGGGCGCAGTCGGCGCGTGGTGCTGACCGTCAACCAGTTCTTCACCGCGGGCCTGGTGGTCGAGACCTCGGACCTGCTCACCGTGCTGCCGAAACACTTCATCGGCCCCACCGGGCGGGCGGAAGCCCTGGCGCAGCGCGAACTGCCGTTCCGCGTGCCGCCGGTGCACGTCGACGCCCTCTGGCATCGCCGCCAGGGCCAGCGCAGCGACCACGCGTGGTTGCGGACCGCCGTCGCCGCCGCGGCTGGTAAAGCTTTCCACTAAGCAGTAGGCTCGCGGTACTACACGGTCGAGGCATGCGGTGCGCATGCCGGCACCGCCTTGCTGGCTCTGGAGGACACCCCATGGACCGCATCCCCGCCCCCACCCGCCGCCGCTTCCTGCAGTCCGTTTCCGCCGGCGCCGCCGCGGTCGCCGTGCCGGCCTTCGCGTGGCCGGACAAGCCGGTGCGCATCGTCGTGACCTTCCCCGCCGGCGGCGCCAGCGACATCGTGGCGCGCACGCTGGCGGAGCAGCTCGGGGCAAAGCTGGGACAGGCCTTCGTGGTGGACAACCGCCCCGGCGCGGGCGGGAGTGTCGGCGGCCTGGTCGTCACGCAGGCGCCGGCCGACGGCTACACGCTGATGCTGTCCAACTCCACGCCGATCTCGATCGGCCCGTTCGCGCTGGAGAAGCAGCCCTACGACCCGGTCGAGGGCTTCACCCACATCGCGCTGATCGGCTCCGCGCCGTGCGTGGTGATGGCCAATCCCAAAGCTGGATTGAAGACGCTGTCGGACCTGGAGGCGATGGCGAAGAAGAGCGGCCGGCTCGATTTCGGCTCCGGCGGGCCGGCCTCCATCGGCCACATCCACGGCGAGCTGATGAAGAAGGAGCTGGCCGTGAACCTGGTGCACGTGCCCTATCGCGGCGGTGCCCCGATGACCACCGACCTGATCGCCGGCGTGGTGCCGGTGGGCATCGACGTGATCACCGCCTTCGTGCAGTTCTTCAAGACCGGCCAGATCGTGCCCCTGGCCGTGACCTCGGCCACCCGCTCGCCGCTGGCGCCGGACGTGCCCAGCGTGGTGGAGACCGGCCACCGCAAGCTCGTCCTGGACAACTTCTTCGGCCTCTCGGGCCCGGCGAAGATGCCGGCCGACCTGGTGTCCCGGCTGAACACCGCGGTCAACGAGATCCTGGCCAACGCGGAGATCAAGCGCAAGATGGTGGAGCTGGGCATCACTACCACGCCGGCGAGCCAGCCCGCCTTTGCCGGCTTCGTCAAGGAACAGGTGAGCCAGCTCGCGCCCGCGGTCAAGGCCGCCGGGGTGAAGCTGTAGTCGTCCGACACCCGGAAGGCGGCCCGCCCGGCGGGCCCGGCCGCGCGCGCGGCGGCACAATGCCCGCGTGAAGATCCAGCTGATGTCCGACCTGCACCTGGAAGGCCATCCGGCCTACCGGCCCCTGCCGGCGCCGGAGGCCGAACTGCTGGTGCTGGCCGGCGACATCGGCTCCTACCAGCGCGGCTCGCAGCTGCAGGACGCGGACTTCGGCCTCGCGCGCTTCTCGCCGCGGCTGGGCGCCTGGCCCGTTCCGGTGCTGTACGTGCCCGGCAACCACGAGTACGACGCGCTCGACTTCGACGCCCCCCATGTGCGCCTGCGCGACACCTGCGAGCGCCTGGGCATCACCTGGCTGGAACGCGAGGTGCACGTGGCCGGCGACGTGCGCTTCGTCGGCACCACGCTGTGGGCCGATTTCGACGCCCTGGTGCGGCGCCCGGACGCCCCCGAGCCCACCCTGCAGGACGCGCTGAAGCTGCGCCACAAGGCCTTCCGCGCGGCCAACTTCTACCTGCAGAAGGCCGCCGCCATGCGGCATGGCGAGATGATGCTGGCCGAGGGCTGGCGCGAGCAGGCGCTGGTGTGCGAGGCCTGGCTGCGCGAGGCGCTCGCGCGCCCCTTCGAAGGCACCACGGTGGTCGTCACGCATTTCGCGCCCAGCCTGCGCAGCCACGATCCCCGCTACGGGGTCAACGCCGCCACCGCGGGCTTCTGCAATTCGCTGGAAGACCTGCTGGCGCAGGCGCAGTTCTGGCTGCACGGCCACCTGCACTGCCAGCACGATTACGTGGAACGCGGTTGCCGCGTCGTGGCCAACGCACTCGGCTACGCGAGCAAGGGCGAACAGGAAGGCTTCCGCGAACGCTTCGTGCTGGACCTCGCCGAAACCGCGGCGCCCGCGCTGCTTTAAGCAGGCCGCGTAAGCACGTGCGATTGGGAACAACTTTCCCGCCGTCTTTACACCCCCGAAGCGTGAACTCCGCACGGGCCAGCGCACACTCACCCGGGAGAACAACTTCCGCGGAGGCAGCCATGAAGCCGCTCCTGACCCCGACCCTCGCCTGGCTGGCCGCGGTCGTCGCGGCGGTCCTGCTGGCGTTCGCCTCGCCCGGCGGGCTCGGTTTCCTGTTCGACATCGAAGCATCGCACGGCGCCAACGCGCCCCGCTGAACGCATTCAGGCGGCGGCGAGCGCCTCGCGCGCCGCCTGCGCCAGCGCCGCGGTGAGCTGGTCCAGCACCGCGGACTCGAGATTCCAGCAGTGCCAATAGAGCTGCACCGGCACCTGCTTGCCCGGCGCGATGTTCACCAGCTCCCCTTGCGCGATCAGGCCGCGCACCAGCAACTCCGGCACCACGCTCACGCCCCAGCCCGCCAGCACGGCGCGCACCTGCCCTTCCGAACTCGGCACGAACAACTGCGGCAGCGAGACGCGCTTCAAGCCGAACGCGCGGCCGACGAACTCCGCCTGCATGTCGTCCTTGCGGTTGAAGGCCACGAAAGGTGTCGTGCGAAAGTTGTGCGGCGTCAGCCCCTGCGGCAGGCGCTCGTGCGCGTACGCCGCCTGTGCCACGGCCACGTAGTGCATCGCGCCCAGCGGCAGCACCTTGCAGCCACGCAGCGCCTGCTTCACGGTGGTGACGCACCCGAGCACCTGGCCCTCGCGCAGCCATTCGTGGGTGAAGTCCTGGTCGTCCGTGATGATCTCCAGCGGCAGGCCCTCGCGCGCGAGGCCGTTCAGGGCCGGCAAGGCCCAGGTCGCGATGCTGTCGGCGTTGATCGCGAGCGAAATGCGCTCCTCCTCGCGCGCGCCGCCCGTCGAGCTGGGCGCGAGCTCGCGCAGTTCGTGCTCGAGGTCCGCGCGCAGCAGCCTCATCTGCCGGGTGTGCTTCAGCAGCAGCCGGCCGGCGGCCGTGGGCCTCAGCGGCCGGCTGCGCACCACCAGCACCGTGCCCACCTGGGCTTCCAGCGCGCGCAGCCTCTGCGATACGGCGGATTGCGTGATGCTCAGGCGCTGGGCGGCGCGGTCGAAGCCGCCCTCCTCCACGATGGCGGCCAGGCACTCGAGAGCGGCAGGGTCGAAGGACTGCAAGGATTAGTTTTGCTGATGATCCCGCAGACAGTTTAATTTGGCTTTTGAAAAGAGGGTGCCGGCCCCAAACTGCGAAGGATGAAAACACTCGTCCTCGGCGCCGGCATCATCGGCATCAGCACCGCGTGGCACCTCGCCGAGCGCGGCCATGAAGTCATCGTCGTCGACCGCCAGCGCGACGCCGCGCTGGAGACCAGCTTCGCCAACGCGGCGCAGATCTCGGTGAGCTACTGCGAGCCCTGGGCCAACCGGCACGCGCCGGCCAAGCTGCTGAAGTGGATGTTCCGCAACGACGCGCCGCTGCTGTTCCGCCCCCGGCTGGACTGGCAGCAATGGCGCTGGGGCCTGGAATTCCTGGCCCAGTGCAATGACGCCGCCTTCGAGCGCAACGTGCAGCAGCTGGTGGCGCTGGGCGCCTACAGCCATGCCGCGCTGAAGGAGGTGATCGGCGCCACCGGCATCGAGTTCAATCGCCTGGAGAAGGGCATTGCGCATTTCTACACGGACCAGAAGGCCTTCGAGGAGGCCGGCGTCGCCGCCGAACTGATGCAGAAGTACGGCGTGGACCGCAAGGTGGTGAGCCGCGACGAGCTGTTCGCCATCGAGCCGGCCTTCCGCAACTTCGACCGCATCGTGGGCGGCACCTACACCGCCACCGACGAAAGCGGCGACGCGCGCGTGTTCACGCAGAAGCTGGCCCAGCTGTGCACCGAGCGCGGCGTGCAGTTCCTCTTCGGGCAGGACATCGAGCGGCTGGAAACCGCCGGCGGCGCCATCGCGGCGGTGCGCATCCGCGACCGCGACACCGGCCTGGTGCAGCGGCTCGTGGCCGACGACGTGGTGGTGGCCTGCGGCTCCTACACCGCGCCGCTGCTGCGCCAAGTGGGCGTGGACCTGCCGATCTACCCCGGCAAGGGCTACAGCGCCACTTTCAAGCTGAAGAAGCCGGCCGACGCGCCCTTCGTCAGCAGCATCGACGACGAGGTGAAGGTCGCGATGAGCCGGCTGGGCGACGAGCTGCGGGTGGCGGGCACCATCGAGGTGTCGGGCTACGACGCGACGCTCGATTCACAGCTGGCGCGCGACCGCTGCCGCATGCTGGCCGAGCGCATCGAGAAGGTTCTGCCGGGCGTGTGCGACACGCGGCTGCCGGAAGAAGGCGGGGACCCGCAGTTCTGGACCGGCCTGCGCCCCGCCACGCCGACCAACATCCCGTACATCGGCCGCACCCGCGTCGCGGGCCTGTGGGTCAATGCCGGCCACGGCACGCTGGGCTGGACCCATGGCGCCGGTTCGGGCAAGGCGATGGCGGAGCTGATCGACGGACGCATGCCGCGGATGAACTTCCGGTTCTTCGGCTTCGAGCAGGGGGCGCGGATGCCGGAAGGCGAGCTGTCGCTGGAGCACTGATCCGGGGCTTGGTGCGAGATCGAGCAGGTTCAACGCAAAAGCCGCGAACGAAAACAGCCAAAGCCGCAAAAAAGACATTCTTCAATGGATGTCCTTTTGCGGCTTTCGCGTTTCTTTCGCGGCTTTTGCGTTAAGGAAAGCCTCGCACTTGCACCACGCCTTCCTCAGGCCTGGAGGATCTCCCACACCTTCGCCGCCGTCAGCGGCATCTGGATCTGCGCGGCCGCTTCCTTCTTGTCCGCCCGCGCCAGCGCATCGGCCACGGCATTCACGACGCTGGGCGCGGCGCCGATCGTGCCGAGTTCGCCCACGCCCTTGGTGCCGAGCGGATTGGTGGTGCAGGGCACGGTCTGGTTCATCTCGGTCACGAACTCGCAGGCCACGATGTCGGCCCGCGGCGCCGCATAGTCCATCAGGCTGCCGGTCACCGGCTGGCCGCTGCCGCGGTCGTAGACCATGTGCTCGCACAGGGCCTGGCCGATCCCCTGCACGGCGCCGCCATCGAGCTGGCCGCGCACGATCATCGGGTTCACCACCCGGCCGACATCGTTGACGCTGGCGTAGCGCACCACCTGCACGGCGCCCGTCTGTGGATCGATCTCGACCTCGCTCACATGGCAGCCGTTGGGCCAGCTCGGGCCCTGCACGGCACTGGTGTGGTCGGTGAAGATGTGGCCGCCCGGCTGCTTGGCCGCCAGCTCGAAGAGACCGATGCCCACATCCGTGCCCCGCACGCTGAAGCGGCCCTCCGCGTAATCGAGGTCGGCGGCCGAAGCCTCGAGCGACTGCGCCGCCAGCTGGCGAGCCGTATCGAGCGTCTTCACCGAACCCAGGTGCAATGCGGAGCCGCCGGTGAAGAGCGAGCGCGAGCCGGCGCTGCCGAAGCCGTCGCCGCGGTCGGTGTCGCCCAGCACCACGCGCACCTTGTCGATCGGCACCTTGAACACGTCCACCACCAGCTGCGCCAGCGTGGTCGCGATGCCCTGCCCCATCTGGTTGACGGCGGAGAACACCTCGATCACGCCGTCGGCCTTCACGTCCACCGTGACGCGCTCCTCGAAGGCCATGCCGCTGGTCCATTCGAGGAAGGTGGAGATGCCCAGGCCGCGCAGCTTGCCGCGCGCCCGGCTCTCCGCCGCACGGGCCTCGAAACCGCTCCAGTCCGCGAGATCGAGGCCTTCGTCCATGACCATCTCGAAGCGGCCGACGTCGTACACCTGCCCCATCGCGTTGGTGTAGGGCATCTGCTCGGGCCGCACGAAGTTGCGCCGGCGCAGCGCGATGCGGTCGATGCCGCTCTGGCGCGCCGCCTCGTCCATCAGGCGCTCCATGATGAAGATCGCCTCCGGCCGGCCGGCGCCGCGGTAGGCGGCCGTGCACGCCGTGTTGGTCATCACGCAGCGGATGTGGAAGTCGATCAGCGGCACGTCGTAGACGCTGGTCTGCACCCAGGGGCCGACCACCATCGGGATCGTCATGCCGGTGGCCGTCGCATAGGCGCCGACGTTGGCCAGCGTGCGCAGCCGCAGCGCGAGGATGCGGCCCTGTGCGTCGAGCGCGAGCTCGGCCTGCGCCTGCTGGTCGCGGCCGTGGAAGGAGGACAGGAACTCCTCGCTGCGGTCGGCCACCCACTTCACCGGCCGTTTCAGCGTCCAGGCGGCCCAGGCGGTGGCGGCATCTTCGGGATAGATGCCGGTCTTCATGCCGAAGCCGCCGCCCACGTCGCCCACCGTCACGCGCACCTTGTCGCGGCCGATGCGCAGGATGTCGTTGGCGAGCGAGTTGCGCACGCCCGAGGGCATCTGGCTGCTCATGCGCAGCGTGAGGCGGCCGTCCTCGGCCACCCAGGCCAGCACGGAGCGCGGCTCGATCGACAGCGCCGCGACGCGCTGGTTCACGACCTTGAGCTGCACGACGTGCGCGGCCTCCTCGAACGCCTGCGCGGTTTTGGCGGCGTCGCCGAAACGCATCTCCGCCGCGACGTTGTCCGGCGCCTCTTCGCAGAGCACCGGCGCGCCGGGCGTGGTCGCCTCCTCCAGGTCCACCACGTTGGGCAGCTCCTCGTAGTCGACGAAGATCGCCTCGGCCGCATCGCGGGCCTGCTGCAGCGACTCGGCCACGACGATCGCCACCGCCTCGCCGACGTAGCGCACCCGCTCGTGCGCGAGCGCCCGGCGCGGCGCCGTGGCGGCGGGGCTGCCGTCCGCGCGCTTGAAGGCCGGGTTGGTCGGGATGGGCTGCACGCCGGCCTGCACCAGCTCGGCGCCGGTGGCGATCTTCACCACGCCGGGCAGGCCGGCCGCAGTGCAAGTGTCGATCGAGACGATGCGCGCGTGCGGGTAGGGCGAGCGCACGAACACCGCGCGCAACTGGCCCGCGGGCACGATGTCGTCGGTGTAGCGCCCCTGGCCCTTGAGCAGGCCTTCGTCCTCGATGCGCTGGACGGCCCGGCCGCTGCCGAAGCGCGTCACGATGTCTGCGGTGGCTGTGGTCATGGGCGTGGAGTCTGCCGAAAAACCGGCGGGCTTGCAGCGCCCATCGCAATCACTCATCCTTCTCGCCGGGCTCGTACAGCGCTTCGCGCCCCATGCGGTCCAGCACCAGTTCCGCCGTCCAGGGCAGCATCAGCGAGCCGCAGCGGCTGTCGCGGTAGATGCGCTCCAGCGGCAGGTGCTTCATCATGCTCTGGCCGCCGCAGGTGCGGATGGCCAGCCGCGCGATGTCGTTCGCGCCTTCCATCACCGTGTACTGCGCGGCGTAGAGGCGCATGCGCGCGTCCTTCGACGGTTCCGGCCGCGCCTCCAGCACCGCGCGCAGGAAGATGCTGCGCATCTGCTCCAGCTGGATGCGCATCTGCGCCACCGCGACCTGCTTGGTCGGGTACATGCGGCGCTTGACCGGCGGCTCGCCCGGCACTTCGCCGCGCAGGTAGCGCACCGTGAAGTCGTAGGCCGCGTTGGCCAGGCCCAGGTAGGTGGGCGCCAGCGTGAAGAACATCGCCGGCCAGGTCTGCGCGCCCTTCCAGTAGATGCCGCGCGGCATCAGCTGTTCGTCGTCGCTCACGAACACGTCCTTGAACGTGAGGTTGCGGCTCACCGTGCCGCGCATGCCGAGCGGGTTCCACTCGCCGCTGATCGCGAAGCCTTCGCTGGTGGCCGGCACCGCGAGGTAGAGCGTGTCGCGCGCGTCCGGCTTCTCGTCACCCTTGTCCTCGGTGCACAGCACGCCGTAGTAGTCGGCCGCGCCGGAGAGCGAGGCGAAGATCTTGCGGCCGTTCACCAGCCAGCCCCCTTCGACCTTGCGCGCCGTGGTGCCGAAGGGCGCCCGCCCGGCCGCTGCGGCGCTGCCCTCGGAGAAGGGCTGGGCGTAGATCGCGCCGTCCTCCACCACGCGGCGGAAGTGCAGCCCGCGTCGCCCAACATGCTCGGCGCGCTGCGCTTCGCTCATGGGAATGCCGTCCGCCAGCACGCCGGTCCACAGCGTGGAGCAGATGTGCATGTTGTAGGTGAGCGCGGTGGTGCCGCAGAAGCGGCCGATCTCCGCCGCCACCATCATGTAGGTGGCGTAGTCGGCGCCGAGCCCGCCGTGCTCGCGCGGCACGCACAGCGCCAGCAGGCCGGCCGCGCGCAAGTCCTCGTAGTTGGCGAAGGGGAAGCTGGCTTCCTCGTCCCACTGCGCCGCGCGCGCGGCGAATTTGTCGCGGCCGAGCGTGTGGGCCAGCGTCAGCAGTTCGCGCTGGGCCGCAGTGAAGTCATGGTCGCCGACGGCGGGGGTGAAGGCAAGATCGGGCATCGGGGTCGGACTCCTGGGAGGTCAACGCGGGCGCGCGGCGCGGCACGCGCGCGCATCCAGGCCGGCGGCGCGCCTCAGTGCAGCAGCACGTTCGGCAGCGAGAGGAAGTTCAGCACCAGGCCGTCGAAATCGTCGGGCGCTTCGAGGTTCTGCAGGTGGCCGATGCCCTTCATCTCGATGTAGGTGCTGCATGCGATCTCCTCCGCCATCTTCTTCATCACGGCCGGCGGCGCGTTGCGGTCATGCTCGCCCGCCACCAGCAGCGTCGGCACGTGGATGTCGCCCAGGTTGCGGCGGCGGTCGAACGTGACGATGCATTCCAGCGCGCGCCGGTAGGTGGCGGCCGGCACCATCCCCATGCAGTGGGTGGCGAGGCGCACGCCCTCGGGCAGCGAGCCGGGGCCGATCATCTGCGGCACCAGCGTTTCGGCCAGTTCGGCCATCGAGCGGCCGGCGTCGAGCGGCGCGGTGCGGCTGGCGACGAAGTTGCGCTGCCACTCGCCATCGGGCTTGCCGAAGGCGCTCGACGTGCCGCACAGGATCAGGCGGCTCACCAGCTCGGGCCGTCGCGCCACCACCTCCTGCGCCACCATGCCGCCCATGCTGTGACCGAGCAGCACCACGCTGTCGCACTTGAGCGCTTCGGTCAGCTGGACGCAGCTCTGCGCCAGGCCCTTGAAGGTGTAGGGCTCGATCGGCGCGCTGTGGCCGTAGCCGGGCATGTCCCAGGCGACGGCGCGGTAGCCCGCAGAAGCGAAGGTTTCCACCTGCGGCGCGAACGCCAGGTGGCCGCCGCCGATGCCGTGCAGCATCAGCACCGTGGTGGCGCCGCTGCCGAGGGCGGTGAAGGCCGGGACGGAGGTCATGCGAGCAGCTTACCGGCTTCGACCACCGTCGCGCCATCGAGTTGCACGGTGCATCCGCGCAGCGGCAGGTCGAAGTGGCCCAGCGTATGGCGGCCGGCGACCTCGTTGGCACCGGTGCTGTAGAGGAAATTGCCGGCGAAGGCGCGCAGCTCGGTGCCGTTGAAGTCGCGCTTGTCGTAGAGGGCCATGCTGTCCCAGCGGGCGGCCGCATTGAGGCCGTAGCCCACGTGGCTCACGGCATAGGCGTCGCGCTCGCCCCAGCCCGCGATGTAGCTGCGCATCAGCTCGGCGTCGAGCCCGCTGCCCTCGATGCGCGTCACGTAGTCCTGTTCGATGCGCAGCGTGACCGGCTGTTCCAGGTAGCGCTTGAAGGTGAGGTTGACGTCGCCGGCGGCCAGCACCAGCGTGCCTTCGACGCTGCCGCGCGCGGGGAAGGCCAGCGCCAAGCCTCCCGGCCAGTGCGTGATCGTGCCGGGCCGGGTGGTGAAACCCCAGTTGCCGCCGCACACCGCGCCCTGCAGCGAGATGGAGAGATCGGTACCGGCGGCCGACGTGACGCGCATCTCGCGCGCGCCGCGCAGGCGCTTCACGTGCTCCTTGACCAGGCTCTCCAGGCCTTCGTCGGGCAGCAGCCGCGCGAGCGCCTCGGGATGCTCGTTGCTCACGTAGAGCACGCGCGCGCCGCCCTTCAGGATCGCCGGCAGCTCCGGTGCATGCATGAGGCCTTCGACCGTGCAGTCCACCACCAGCGTGCTGCCCGCCAGCGCGGAGACCACCGGCGCGATCTGGCGCAGCACCGGCGAAGCGCCGGTGGAACGCGCCACCGGCAGCCCGGGCGCGAACACGCTCGGCAGCGCCAGGCTGAACACCTGCGCGCCAAGCCGCGCGGCGGCGAGGCGCGCGAGCTCCGGCAGCACGGGCCGGCTCTGGCTCTCGCTCAGCACCGCGACGGTGTCGCCGGCGCGCAAGCCGCAGCGGCCGAGCACCGTCTCGAAGGCCTCCAGCCACGCGGGTTCGATGGTTTCCTGCAGCATGCGATCGGGCGACGTGGGTCGCGGACCATAATAAATGAAATTTCATGCAATCCGCCACGCCATGAACCCGCCGCTGCAGGCGAAGCCGCCGACCTTTTCCGCGCGCGAGTTCCGCGCCGCCTTGGGCATGTTCGCCACCGGGGTGACCATCGTCACGGCGCGCACCGCCGAGGGACGCGTGGTCGGCCTCACGGCCAATTCCTTCAACTCCGTTTCGCTCTCGCCGCCGCTGGTGCTGTGGAGCCTGGCGCGGGCGGCTGCCTCGATGGCGGTCTTCAGCGCCGGCTCGCACTACGCGATCAACGTGCTGGCGGCCGACCAGAAGGCGCTGGCCGAGCGCTTCGCCAGCCGCGGCACCGACCGCTGGCTCGGCGTGGGCTTCGACGAGGGCGCGGGCGGCGCGCCGCTGCTGCACGGCGCGGCGGCCACCTTCGAATGCTTCAACCGCAGCCGCTACGAGGAAGGCGACCACGTGATCTTCGTCGGCGAGGTGGAGCGCTGCACGCACCGCACGGGCGCGCTGCCGCTGCTGTTCCACGGCGGGCGCTACTACACGGAGCTGCCGTTGTGAGGCCACAGGCGCGGTTCGTCGACGGCTACCTGGGCTACCTGCTCGGGCAGGCGAACCACGCCCTGTACAAGAACTTCGACATCCATGTCCGCGCGGCGGGCCTGAGCTCGATCGAATGGCGCGTGCTGGCGACGCTGCACGACAGCCCGCCGCTCACCGTGAGCCAACTCGCGCACGAAGTGCTCGCCAAGCAGCCGACCGTGACCAAGCTGGTGCAGCGCATGGCGGACCAGGGCTGGGTGACGCTGCTGGCCGACCCCGCCGACCAGCGCCGCACGCTGGTGGGCGCCAGCGCCGCCGGCCGGCGCCTGGTGCGGCCGCTGCTGGAAAAGGCGCGGGCGCACGAATCCGAGCTGCTGCAGTCGCTCGCGGCTTCGGAGCAGCAGGCGCTCAAGAGGTTGCTCGCGAAGCTGGCGGGACGATCGGCTTGAGAGCCCTGGGCGCGCGCAGACTTCTTCGGGTGGCTACCATCGCGCGATGCGCGAACGAAAACAACATCTCGACGCCCTCGCCATCGCCCTGCTGATCGCCTGCTGCCTGTTCTGGGGCTTCCAGCAGATCCTGATCAAGACCACCGTGGCCGAAGTGCCGCCGCTCTGGCAGGCGGCGCTGCGCTTCGCCGGCGCGACCGCGATGCTGTGGATCTGGTGCGCGGCGCGCGGCGTGCGCCTGTTCGAGGCCGACGGCACGCTGCGCGGCGGGTTGCTGGCCGGCGTGCTGTTCGCGGGCGAGTTCACCTGCATCTACCTGGGGTTGCGCGACACGGCGGCCTCGCGCCTCACCGTGTTCCTCTACACCTCGCCCTTCGTGGTGGCGCTGCTGGTGCCGCACGTGGTGCCCTCGGAGCGGCTGCGGCCGCTGCAGTGGATCGGCCTCGGCATCGCGTTCGCGGCGGTGGCGCTCGCCTTCAGCGAAGGTTTCACCGGGCACAGCACGCCGCGGCAGCTGCGCGGCGATGCGCTGGCGCTGGCGGCGGGGGTGTTGTGGGGGCTGACGACGATCGTGATCCGCGGCTCCAAGCTCGCCACGGCGAGCGCGGAGAAAACCTTGTTCTACCAGGTGGCGGTGACGGCCGCGGTGGCGCCGCTGCTGTCGCTGGCGCTCGGCGAGCCCTGGTCGCTGCACTACTCCGCCTACGCCTGGGTGTCGATCGTGCTGCAGACGGCGATCGGCGCCTTCGCGAGCTATCTCGCCTGGATGTGGATGCTGCGCTATTACCCGGCGACGCAGCTGTCGTCCTTCACCTTCCTCACGCCGCTGTTCGCGCTGCTGTTCGGGGTGGTGCTGCTGCAGGAGAAGTTGACGCCGCAGCTGCTGACCGCGCTGTTCGCGGTGGCGGCGGGGATCGTGCTGGTGAATCGGAAGCGGGCGGTGCGGTAACCGGGTCCGGTGCGCGCGGCGAGTGGCACGGGCGCGGAGCGCATTCGTAGGCTGGCGGTGAGCGCGCGATAGCGCCGAACCCCAGCGCTGGCGGCGTCGGCCGCGCCACCAACGCTGGGGTTCGCTTCGCTCACCTTCGGCGGCTGGCGCCGCCCCAGCCTACGGAATGCGGCGCGCTCGGCGGATTCAACCTTCCGGGGTGTAGCCGATGGTCTTGATCAGGCCGGCCCAGAAGTCGCTCTCGGTCTTCAGCAGGGCCGACAGCTTCTGCGGGCTGGAGGGATAGGCTTCCAGGTAGACCGACGCCAGGCTCTCCACCACGTCGGGCGCGGTGAGCGCCGTGCGCAGCGCGCCATTGAGCCGCTGCAGCACGTCGTCCGGCGTCTTCGCGGGCACGTAGAAGCCATACCAACCGAGGTAGGCGAGCTGCGGGAAGCCCTGCTCCACGTAGCTCGGCGTCTCCGGCGTGAACTTGCCGCGGGTCGGTCCGCTGGTGGCGAGCAGGCGCACCTTACCCGCCTTCACCTGGCTCATGAACTCGCCGGTCGGGCCGACCACGGCGGCGACGTTGCCGCCGATCATGTCCATCATCGCCGGCTGCGAGCCGCGGTAAGGCACGTGCCGCAGCTCCGCCCCCGCGCCCTTGGCGAGCGCGGCGCCGATGAAGTTCGCGGCCGACCCGGCGCCGGCGGTGCCGAAGCTCGCCTGGCTGGGGTTGGCCTTGCACCAGGCGAGGAACTCGGGCACCGTCTTGACGCTGGCGGGCACCATCGGCCCGACCACCAGCGCGTAGTCGAACATCGCGGCACAGGAAACGGGCACCACGTCGCGCAGCGGGTCGTAGGGCAGCTTGCGGTAGGTGAAGGGATGCAGGCCCAGCGGCGAAGCGGGCGTCAGCAGGATGGTGCCGCCGTCCGGCGCGGCGGACTTGACCGCCTGCACGGCGATCTGGCCGCCCGCGCCCGTCTTGTTCTCGGCGATCGCCGCCTTGGCGTACGAGCCCGTCAGCTTCTCCGCCACGCGGCGGCCGGTCACGTCGATGGTGCCGCCCGGCGCGAAGCCGATCACCACCTTGGCGGTTTCGAGGGCGTTGGCCCACGACGGACTGGCGCCGCCCAGGATCAGGCTGGCGGCCGTGCCCTGGACGAACTGGCGGCGCGATAGATGCATTCGATGTCTCCTGTTGAAGTTCTGTTGGTGGTGAAGGGAAAACCGGCCGGCTACAGATCGAGCACGAGCCGCGGCGACTTGGCGCGCGAGACGCACACGAGCATCGTGCGCAGGCTTTCGCGCTGCGACGGCGGATAGACGTAGTCGCGGTGCTCGGGCTGGCCTTCGCAGACGGCGGTCTCGCAGGTGCCGCACAGGCCCTCGCGGCACGAGAACGGAACCTCGTGGCCGTTGGCCTCCAGCACCTCCAGCACGCTGCGCTCCGGCGGCACGTGCAGGCTGGTGCCGCTGCGCTGCAGGTCGATCCAGAAGCCGTCGGCTTCCGAAGCCGTGCCCTCCTGCGGTTCGGCCGCCGGTGCGGAGAACCACTCGAAGTGCAGCGCGTCATCGCCCAGGTGGCCGCCGTGCTCGCGCACCGCCTCCATCAGCGGCGCGGGGCCGCAGCAGTAAACGTGCGTGCCCGGTTCCACGTCGGCCAGCAAGGGCGCCACCGCGAGCGGCCCGCCCTGTTCGTCGTCGCAGTGCCAGCGCACCCGGCCGCCGAACGGGCGCAGCTCTTCGTAGAAGCCCATGCGCACTCGGCTGCGGGCCGCGTAGACCAGCTTCCACGGCTTGCCCTGCGCTTCGCACCAGCGCACCATCGCCAGGATCGGCGTGATGCCGATGCCGCCGGCGATGAAGAGGTAGCGCGGCGCCTCGGGCACCAGCGCGAAGTTGTTCTGCGGCGCGCTGCAGGCCAGCTCCACGCCCGTGCGTAGCATCGCATGCACGTACTCGGAGCCGCCGCGGCTGCCGGCGGCGCGCCCCACGCCCAGCACGTAGCGCTGGCGCTCGCGCCAGTCGCCGGCCAGCGAGTACTGCCGCTGCAGGCCGTTGGGCAGGTGCAGCGTCAGGTGGGCGCCGGGCTCGAAGGACGGCAGCACCCCGCCCTGCGGGTCTTCCAGTTCCACCCGCATCACGTCGCGCGCCTCGGCGTGCACCGCCGCGACGCGCAGGTTCAGCACCGTCATGCCTGCAGGCCGGCCTGGTGCGGCGCCTTGTGGGCAGGGGCCGCGGGGGCGGCGGCCTTCTCGGTGGCCTCGGCCGCGCGTTCGGCGGCAACCAGCTTGTCGAAAGTCCAGCGGAAATGCGACAGCGCGGCGTCGGCGGCCACGGCGAGCATCTTGAAGTCGGGCTCCTTGTCCAGCACCTTTTGCTGCGCCTCGATCAGGTGCTTGTCTTCCATGAAGCCCTCGATCAGGCTCTGGTGCAGCGAGCGCGAGATGTTGTGGTCCTCGCCTTCCCAGTTGTTCAGGTAGGTCCAGAAGAAGTGCGTGGTGCGGCGCGTCTCCGGCGTCATGAACTGGCAGTTGCGGTATTCCTTGGTGCCTTCGCGGTTGCCCTTTTCCGAGCCGCTGCCGGCCGGCGAGAACATCGACTCCAGGAAGAAGATGCCGGGGATGTGCATGTGGCCGATGTTGCGGCGGTCCACGTGCTTGTCCTTCAGGTCGGCCGGCAGCACCTTGTTGTGGAAGGGCGGCGGCGCGGCGTCCATGTGCCAGCGCTCGACGCGGAAGCCGCGCGGCAGCCGCTCGATCGCCACCGGCTTGGTCTTGTACGCATACTCCTCGGAGCCGCCCAGCGTCTTGGTGTGCACGAAGGCCAGGTGGGCGAAGTCGGACAGGTTGTCGACGATCAGCAGCCAGTTGGCGTCGTAGTGCAGGTAGTCGGGGATGCCCTTCCACTGCGGGTCGCGCAGGTAGGGGTAATCGATGATCTCCGCGGGGTCGGCCTTGGCCGGGTCGCCCATCCAGATCCAGATCAGGTGGTCCTTCTCCACCACCGGGTAGCTGCGCACGCCGAGCTTGGGCGGGATCACTTCCTGGCCCGGGATCTGGATGCACTTGCCGCTGGGGTCGAACTTCAGGCCGTGGTACATGCAGCGCACGTCGTCGCCTTCGCGCCGGCCCATGTGCAGCGGCACGCCGCGGTGGCAGCAGCGGTCCTGCAGGGCGACGACCTTGCCGGTCTCGGACTTGTACAGCAGCACCGCCTCTTCCAGCAGGGTGCGGGCCAGCAGCTTGCCGTCGATCAACTCGTGGTCCCAGGCGGCCACGTACCAGCAATTCTTCAGAAACATGGTTGTCTCCTGCGGGCCGGAGGCCCGTGTGTTCGGGATGCAACAATGCTAGGGGGCACTTTGACGCACATCAACAAGCCTGCATGGCCGCTGTGTTCCGAATCCTGAACGATGAACTGGGACGATTTCGACGCTTTCTGCCAGGTGGTGGATTTCGGGGGCTTCAGCGCCGCGGCCCGCGCGCTGGACCGGCCGAAGTCCAGCCTCAGCGCTTCCGTGTCGCGGCTGGAGACCGAGCTGGGCACCCGGCTGCTGGAGCGCACCACGCGCCAGCTGCGGCTGACCGATGCCGGCGAGTCGCTGTACCGCGACATGGCCGCGCCCTTCGCGCAGTTGCGCGAGCGGGCGGCCGACGCGCTGGCCCAGGGCACGGCGGTGCAGGGCACGCTGCGCATCGCGGCGCCCTACGAGTTCGGCGCCCATCACCTGGCCCCGGTGGCCTGCCGCGTGATGCGCGAGTTTCCGCGCCTGAAGGTGCACATCGACGTGGAACACGCGCGGGTGGCGCTGTTCGAGCGCCACTACGACATCGTGTTCTCGGCCATCGAGCACAGCTTCGCGCCTTCCACCGTGGTCACCCGGCGCGTGTATTCGCTGGAGCGCAGCGTGTTCGCCGCGCCGTCGCTGCTGGCCGGGCAGGCGGCCCCGGAGCATCCGGAGGAGCTCGCCGCCTTGCCGCTGCTCGCCGGCGGCGAGGACCAGGGGTGGACCTTCACGAACGACACCGGCATGCGCGCGGAGGTCGACTTGCGCGAGCCGCGGCTGCGCAGCGGCAATGCGGAAGTGCGGCTGCGCTCCGCGGTCGCGGGCCTAGGCGTCGCGCGGATCACGGCGACCTTCTGCGCCGAAGCGGTGGCGCGCGGGGAACTGGTGCCGCTGCTGCCGCAATGGCGCTGCGAGCCGTTGAAGGTGTATGCCTTGCTCCCCGGGCGCCGGCTGGTGCCGGCGAAGGTGCGGGAGTTCCTCTCACGGCTGGAAGACGAAGCGAGCGGGTTGCTCTGACTCTGGGTCCCCGCC
>NZ_DASSVG010000121.1:0-7901 GCF_035706265.1 Ramlibacter sp.
ATGGTCTCGCTGGGCGGACGGGCGATCCAGCTGATGCGCCGGGTCGGGCTGGAGCCGGGCTACATGCTCACCGGCGGCATGACGCGCAACGAGGCGATGGTGCGGGCGCTCGAGGAGGCGCTGGGCGAGAAGTTCCACGTCGCGCCCAACGGCCTGGGCCAGCTCAATGGCGCCTACGGCGCGGCCTACCTCGGGCTGCGGCGGGCGGAGAAGCTGCTGGTCGAAGGCAAGCCCATCCCGCCGACGGCCGCCCAGCTCGGGCAGACCCAGAACATGCAGGCGGTGCGGCGCTGGTCGGCGATGGCCGCCACCCGCAAGCGCTTCGAACCCTGCGGCGAGGCCGGCGAATGCCCGGTCGTCGTCGTCAAGGCCAAGCCGCCCGCCGCGCCGGAGCGGGCGGTGGCCTGACGCTCCCCATTCCGCGACAACCTGGAGCCAGCCATGACCCACGTCGTCACCGAAGCGTGCATCAACTGCAAGCACACGGATTGCGTCGAGGCCTGCCCCGCGGACGCCTTCCGCGAAGGCGCCAACTTCCTGGTCATCGACCCGGAGCTGTGCGTCGACTGCATGGCCTGCGTGCCTGCCTGTCCCACCAACGCGATCTACGCCGACGGCGACGTGCCGTCGGACCAGCGCCAGTTCATCGCCCTGAACGCCGAACTGGCGCGCGACTGGCCCAGCATCGTCAAGCGGCGCGATCCGCTGCCCGATGCGGCCCACTGGGCCGGCATCAGCCCCAAGCTGGACCAGCTGCAGCATTCCTGAAGCCACGGCCAGAACGAGGAGACACGAGATGGAATCGATCACCAGCTACATGGAGCAGGACCACGTCCTGATCGACGGTTTTGCCGCGCGCGCCGTGACGGCCGCCGGTGCGGGCGACTGGGGCGCGATGCAGCGCGAAGGCGGCGAGTTCCTGCAGCGCCTGCGCCGCCACATCGAGATGGAGGAGGATGTGCTGTTCCCGGCCTTCGAGGAGCGCACCGGCATGCGGGGCGGCGGGCCCAGCCAGCAGATGCGCGTCGAGCACGAGCAGATGCAGCCGATCCTCGCCGCGATGGAACAGGCCGCGGGCGCGCAGGACGGCGCCGGTTTCCGGCGCGCCACGCAGCAACTGCTCGACATCCTCCAGCCGCACAACGTGAAGGAGGAGCAGATGATGTACCCGATGCTGGACCAGGCGGTGGGCGACGACGCGCAGGCGCTGCTGCGGGACGTGAAGGCGATGGCGGTCTGAGTTCGGATTCGGGCGCGGCGAACCTAGAATCGCCGCATGCCGACGTGGCGCGCCGCGGCGCTGCTGTCGGCGCCCCACAAGCTTTGCTTCTTCTGGGCCGGGGTTCACTGGGCGCTGGCCGCGCTGTGGTGGGCGGCTTGGCAGTTCGCGCCGGCGCTGGGCCTCGCCTGGTCCTGGCGCATCCCGCCCTCTGCCGCCCACGGCCTGTGGTTCACCCTCGGGCCGATGCCCTTGTTCATTACCGGCTTCATGTTCACGGCCGGGCCCAACTGGCTGCGCCGGCCGCCGGTCGATGCGCGCGTGCTGCGCTGGCCGGTGGCGATCTTCAGCGCCGGCTGGGCGCTGGCGTTGGCGGGATTCCATGCCGGCGCGGGGCTCGCAGCCGCGGGCCTGGCGGTCGCAGCTTGCGCGTGGAGCCTGCTCGCCTGGCGCATGCTGCGCCTGGTGGCGCTCAGCACGGAGGAGGACCGCCGGCACGCCAAGGCGGTCGCAGCCGCCGCCGTCGCGATGCTGGCCTGCCTGGCCGGATCGGCCCTTGCGCTGGCGCTGGGCCGGGCCGATGCGCTGGAGCGCATCGTGCGCGCGGGCTTGTGGTGGGGCGTGGCCGTGGTCTTCGTGGTCGTCTCGCACCGCATGCTGCCTTTCCTGGGCGAGGGCGCCTGGCCGTGGCTGGATGCGCGCTGGCCGGACTGGCCGCTGTGGGCCCTGGCCTCGGTGCCGCTGGTGCAGGGCGCGGCGGCGCTGGCCGGCCCCTGGCTCGATGGGCTTGCGGCCTCGCGCTGGCTGCTGGCGCTGCACCTGGCCGTCGTCGCAGGACTGAGCCTGCGCCTGTCGCTGCGCTGGATCGGAAAGCCGCCGCTGCGGCAACCGATGGTGGCGATGCTGTTCCGGCCGCTTCTGTGGTGGGATGCGGCCTTGTGCTTGCTGGCCCTGTCCTGGCTGCCGGTCGTGGAGAGTGCGTTTTCCTTCCGCCTGGCCATGGCGGGCGTGCACACGCTGACCTTGGGCTACATGGGCGGCACGATGCTGGCAATGGTGACGCGCGTCAGCGCCACCCACAGCGGCCGCTCGCAGGCGATCGACCGGGTGGCGCGGCGGTTGAACGCGTTGCTGCAGGTGACTGTGGTTGCGCGCCTTCTTGCAGCCTTGTGGCCGTCGGCCGCTTTCGTCGCGCTGCCCGTCGCGGCGGCAGGGTGGCTGATCGTTGCGGGAACGTGGGCCCTGCGGCACGGCCGCTGGCTGGGCGAGCCGCGGGCGGATGGGCGGCCGGGGTAATTTGCGCCGCCCCGCGCGCTCGCGGGAACCGTATACTTTTCGGCAGGCATGAAGCCCTCTACTGCACTGAAGCTGCACCGTGCCGCGATCCGGGAAGTCGTTGGCCGCTACCGCGCCAGGAACCCGCGCGTGTTCGGTTCGGTCCTGCATGGCACCGACACGGACAACAGCGACATCGACATCCTGGTCGACGAGTTGCCCGATGCCACCCTGTTCGATCTTGGCGGCCTGCAGGTCGAACTCGAGAACCTGCTCGGCGTGAGCGTCGATCTGCTGATCCCGGGCGATCTGCCGGTCAAGTTTCGCGACCGGGTGCTGGCGGAGGCGCAGCCGGTTTGAGCGACCCGAAGCTTCCGGACTACCTCGAACACATTCGACAGGCAGCGACGGACGCCTGCGGCTTCGTCACGGGTCTCTCGCAAGACGAATTCATCGCCGACAGGCGCACGCAACTCGCCGTGATCATGAGCCTCGTGATCATCGGAGAAGCCGCGACGAGACTCATGGATCGCTACCCCGAGTTTGTCGAGCCCCACCCCGACATTCCCTGGCAGAGCATGCGCGGCATGCGCAATCGCATTGCGCACGGTTATTTCGATCTGCAGGCCGACATCGTCTGGCGCACGGTGCAGACGGACCTGCCGCAGCTGCTCGCTCGGCTTGCCGCCCTTCAGGGCGGGAACGACGGCCGAAGCGGATCTCCCAGGTAGTTCCCCGAAATGAAAAGGCCCGCCAAGTCATGGACTGGACGGACCTTTTCGGATCTGGTGGCGCTTCAGGGACTCGAACCCCGGACCTGCGGATTATGATTCCGTCGCTCTAACCAACTGAGCTAAAGCGCCAAAGAAGAGCGATTATAGACAAAACCCGGGCGGGCCTGCACGGGTCAGCGGTTCTTGAACTGCGCCTTGCGCTTGTTCACGAAGGCGTCCATGCCTTCCTTCTGGTCCTCGGTGGCGAACAGGGCGTGGAACAGGCGCCGCTCGAACATCACGCCGTCGGCCAGCGCCCCTTCGTAGGACCGGTTGACCGACTCCTTGGCCGCCAGCACCGCCAGCTGCGAGTACTCGCAGATCTGCAGCGCCGCGCCCAGGGCTTCCTCCATCAGCTTGTCGAGCGTCACCACCCGGCTCACGAGGCCGGCGCGCTCGGCTTCGGTGGCGTCCATCATGCGGCCGGTCAGCACCATGTCCATGGCCTTGGCCTTGCCGATGGCGCGCGGCAGGCGCTGCGTGCCGCCGGCGCCGGGGATGATCCCCAGCTTGATCTCGGGCTGGCCGAACTTCGCGTTGTCGGCCGCGATGATGAAGTCGCACATCATCGCCAGCTCGCAGCCGCCGCCCAGCGCGAAGCCGCTCACCGCCGCGATCACCGGCTTGCGGATGCTGCGGATCGTCTCCCAGTTGCGCGTGATGTAGTCGCCCTTGTAGACGTCGGCGAAGCCGTAGGTCGCCATCGCGCCGATGTCGGCGCCGGCCGCGAAGGCCTTCTCGCTGCCGGTGATCACCATGCAGCCGATCGCGTCGTCGGCATCGAAGGCTTTCAGCGCCGCTCCGAGCTCGTCCATCAGCTGGTTGTTCAGCGCATTGAGCTGCTTGGGGCGGTTCAGCGTGATCACGCCCACCTTGCCCGCCTCGGTCCGCACTTCGATCAGTTCGTAGGCCATCGCGATCTCCTCAGAAGCTGTGAATGAATGGATCGTGCCCGCGACGGGGTGCATCAGGGCGCAGGCGTAGGCGCGGTCCGCAGTCCAGGCTGGCCGCCTGGACAAGGACCGCAACGCCCGACTGCGCCCTGAGGCGCTCCGGCCCGAAGGGCGAGCCGGGACGCGATCGTTGCCGATCAGCGGTCTCGAATGAGGCTCGCGCGGGTGCGAGCCATTCGTTCACAGCTTCTCAGGTTGGGGCAACTATAACCAAGGGAAACCATGGCCCGGCCGCGCGCCGCGCGGGTGCTAGATTCGACGGTCGGGAAGGAGACCCCGATGAGCGAAGCCACCGTCCTGTTCGAGACGCGCGCCAGCGTCGCCCTGATCACGCTGAACCGCCCGCAGGCGCTCAACAGCTTCACGCGCGCGATGCACGAGGAGCTGCGCGCCGCGCTCGATCGCATCGCGGCGGACAAGTCCATCCGCGCCGCGGTGATCACCGGCGCCGGCCGCGGCTTCTGCGCCGGCGCCGACCTGTCCGAGTTCGACCTCAGTCCCGGGCCCAACCGCATCGAGCGGGCGGACCCCGGCCCGATCATCGAGCAGCTGTTCAACCCCACGGTGCGCAAGCTGATGGAGCTGCGCGTGCCCACCATCGCCGCGGTGAACGGCGTGGCCGCGGGCGCGGGCGCCTCGCTGGCCATGACCTGCGACCTTGCCATCGCGGCGCCTTCCGCCGTGTTCATCCAGGCCTTCAGCAAGATCGGCCTGATCCCCGATGCCGGCGGCTCCTGGTTCCTGGTGAAGAAGCTGGGGCTCGCGCGCGCCATGGGCTGCGCCCTGCTGGGCGACAAGCTCGGCGCGCAGGAGGCCAAGGAGTGGGGAATGATCTGGGACGTGGCGCCCGAAGGCGAGGACTGCGTCGAGGCCGCGCTGAAAGTGGCCGCGCGCCTGGCCCCCATGCCCACCGCCGCCCTGGTGCAGACGCGCAAGCTGCTGCGCGCTGCCGCCAGCAACGAGCTCGATGCGCAGCTGGAGCTGGAGCGCGCCACGCAGTCGGCCCTGGGCCGCACCCACGATTACCTCGAAGGCGTCACCGCCTTCCTCGAGAAGCGCCCGGCGCAGTTCAAGGGGGAATGAAGACCGCATGCTGACCCCCGCCGCCCTGGCCGCCCGCGTGGGCGAGGCCATGTACGCCGTCGATGCGGCCTGCAAGGATTTCCTCCAGATCGAGCTGCTGGCCTGCGAGCCGGGGCGCGCGCGCATGCGCATGACGGTGCGCGAGCCCATGCTCAATGGTCACCGCATCTGCCATGGGGGCCTGATCTTCACCCTGGCAGATTCCACCTTCGCCTACGCCTGCAACAGCCACAACAAGGTGACGGTGGCGGCCGGCTGCAGCATCGAGTTCCTCAAGCCCGCGCACCTGGGCGACGTGCTCACCTGCGAGGGCACCGAGCAGGTGCTGCAGGGCCGCCACGGCGTCTACGACATGCGCGTGACCAACCAGCGCGGCGAGGTGATCGCCGTCTTCCGCGGCAAGAGCACGAGCATCCAGGGCACGGTGATTCCGGAGGGCACATGAGCGCTTTTCCGTTGGAGCCGATCGAGAAGGCCGGCGTCGACGAGCTGCGCTCGCTGCAGTTCAAGCGCCTGAAGGCCTCGCTGTGGCACGCGTACCGCAACGCGCCGGCCTACCGGCGCAAGTTCGATTCGGCCGGCGTGCACCCGGACGACCTGCACAGCCTGGCGGACCTGCGCAAGTTCCCCTTCACCACCAAGTCGGACCTGCGCGAGAACTATCCCTTCGGCATGTTCGCCGTGCCGCGCGCGCAGTGCGTGCGCATCCATGCGTCGAGCGGCACCACCGGCAAGCCCACGGTGGTGGGCTACACGCGCAACGACATCGAGACCTGGTCGCACGTGATGGCGCGCAGCATCCGCGCCGCCGGCGCGCGGCCCGGCGACCTGGTGCACGTGAGCTACGGCTACGGCCTGTTCACGGGCGGGCTCGGGGCGCACTACGGCGCCGAGAAGCTGGGGCTCACCGTGGTGCCCTTCGGCGGCGGCCAGACCGAGCGCCAGGTGCAGCTCATTCACGACTTCCGGCCCGACATCATCATGGTCACGCCCAGCTACGCGCTGGCGATCGCCGATGAATTCGAGCGCCAGGGCCTGGAGCCGCGCGAATGCAGCCTGCGCCTGGGCATCTTCGGCGCCGAGCCCTGGACCAACGACATGCGGCAGAAGATCCAGGATCGCCTGGCGATCGACGCGGTGGACATCTACGGCCTGTCGGAAGTGATCGGCCCCGGCGTGGCCAACGAGTGCCTCGAGACCAAGGATGGCCCGACCATCTGGGAAGATCACTTCTATCCCGAGATCGTGCATCCCGAGACCGGCGAGCCGCTGCCGGACGGCGAGTTCGGCGAGCTGGTATTCACCACGCTCACCAAGGAAGCGCTGCCGGTCATCCGCTACCGCACCCGCGACCTCACCCGCCTGCTGCCCGGCACCGCGCGCACCATGCGGCGCATGGAGAAGATCACCGGCCGCAGCGACGACATGATGATCGTGCGCGGCGTCAACGTGTTTCCGACCCAGATCGAGGAGCTGATCCTCAAGCAGCCGGTGCTGGCGCCGCACTACCAGTGCATCCTCACGCGCGAGGGCCCGCTGGACCACCTGACGGTCGCCGTCGAGGCCGGCGCCGGCCTGCCACCGGAGCACGAGGATGTCCGCTCCGCCGCCGACCGGCTGGCGCACGAGATCAAGGTCTACATCGGCACCACCGCCCGCATCGACGTGCGGCCCTCGGGCGGCATCGAGCGCAGCATGGGCAAGGCGAAGCGGGTGGTGGACCAGCGCCGGCTGTAGTTCACCGCTGGTCGATCTGCTCGACGACGAGATCCAGCCAGGCCTCGTCGCCCATGAGCACGCGGATCTTCACCGGCAGGTACTGCAGGCTGGGCGCGAACCACATTTCGGCGGTGATGTTGCCGCGCGGGTTCACCAGCGGGCGCGGCTTCAGGTGGAAGGTCTCCACGTCGCCCATCAGCGGCAGCGAGAGCACCTGGCGCTCTGTGACGTCGTAGATCCATTCGTCCACGCCGCCCGGGCGCGCCAGCCACACCCGCACCGTGCGGCCGACCTCCAGCAGGTCCTTGCCGGTGGCGAAGCGCTGCGCCAGTTCCACGAACTGGCTGGCCGTGTCCTGCACGCCCGGCGGCCGCGGCACGGTCAAGCCGCGGTCCAGCATCACCACCTGCTCGCCGAAGCGCGTCACCCGCCGCTTGCCGCCGGTGCGCGCCTCCTCGTAGGCCTGCGGCAGCAGCCCCGCGGGGGTCACCTCGCCCTGGCTGGTGAGCGTCTGCGTGATCGGCACCACGACGCGGATCGTGACGTCCAGCCGCACCTGGTAGCGGCTGCCTTCGCGCTGCCACTGCACGTGTGCGGCGCCGGTGACCGGGCCGCGGTACTCGCCGACCACGTCGTAGGTCAGGCGGGTGTCGGCCGGCCACTGCTCGAGCGCGGTTCCATCGGCGGTGGAAGCCGCTGCGGCAGGGGCGCTCGCGGCGGCCTCGGGCGCACTCGCGGCGGCGACAGGCGCGGAGGCGGCGGCCTGGGGTTCGGAAGCCGCCGGCTCCGGTGCCGGCGCCACGGACGGCTCCGGCACGGGCTCGGGCACCAGCTCTGGCTCCCTGGCAGCCGGCTCCGGCGGCTTTTCCTCCTTCTTCT
>NZ_DASSVG010000122.1:0-2643 GCF_035706265.1 Ramlibacter sp.
CCCCGCCTGCGCGGGGGTGACAATCACGGAATGGACCTCCGCGTCGCCCCGCCCGCCGTGCATGCCCGCCCCTTCGGCGAGCACCTGCGCCACTGGCGGCTGCGCCGCCGCCTGAGCCAGCTCGAACTCGCCGCCGAAGCCGGGATCTCGACCCGGCACCTCAGTTTCGTCGAGACCGGCCGGTCGGTGCCGAGCCGGGAGATGGTGCTGCGCCTCGCGGAGCGGCTGGACGTGCCGCTGCGCGAGCGCAATGCGCTTCTGGTGGCGGCCGGCTACGCGCCGATGTACCGCGAGCGACCGCTGGACGACCCTGCCCTGGCCGCCGCGCGCGAGGCAGTGCAGACCATCCTGCGTAGCCACGAGCCCGCTCCGGCCCTGGCGGTGGACCGGCACTGGAACCTGGTGGCCAGCAACCGCCCGGTGGCGCACCTGCTGGCGGGGGTCGATCCCGCGCTGCTGCAGCCGCCCGTGAACGTGCTGCGCCTGAGCCTGCATCCGCAGGGCGTGGCGCCGCGGATCGTGAACCTGGGGCAGTGGCGGCACCACCTGTTCGAGCGCCTGCGGCAGCAGATCCAGGCGACGGCGGATCCGGTGCTGGAGGCGCTGGAGCGCGAGCTGCGGGCTTACCCGGTGGCGCCGGAGCAGGAGTCGCCGCGGCTGGAGGGCGAGGTGCTGGGCATCGCCATGCCGCTGCAGCTGCGCACTCCGGCAGGGGTGCTCAGTTTCATCAGCACCGTGACCGTGTTCGGCACGCCGGTGGATGTCACCTTGCAGGAGCTGGCCTTGGAGACCTTCTTCCCGGCGGACGAAGCGACGGGTGCGGCGCTGCGCGCATTGGCAAACGCGCAGGCGCCCTCGTAGGCTGGCGGTGGAGCGAAGCGAAAGCCCAGCGATGCGCGAAGCGCCGGGCGTCGGCGGGCCGTCCCGGCGCACGAAGCGCTGGGCTTCGGGCTGGCGCCGCTCAGCGCCAGCCTACGAAATCCGCCCGTTCCCTGCTCACGTCTGCGCCGGAATCGCCCCTCCGGGCGGCTCCACGTCCGGCTCGTCGTGGATGCGGCTCTCGAAGGCGCGCAGGCGCTTGTAGACGGAGATCAGCTCCACGATCGTGCTCCAGCTGTACACGAGGTACTGGAAGGACTCCGTCACCTTGTCGAAGGCGCGCGAGATCTGCTGCATCACGCCCAGCGTGATCACGCCCGCCACCACCGTGGGGCCCAGGGCGATCAGCGGCACCAGCACGCTCACCTGCAGGTAGGACCACTTCACGACGTCGAAGTACAGGTAGTGGAAGAACAGCCGGAAGTAGTTGCGCCGCACCTCCTGGAACAGCGTGGCCACCACCGGCGGCTGCGCGCGGGCCGCGTCGTCCTCGCCGTACACCAGCTCCTTGCGGTAGGCCGCCTCGCGGCGCTGGTTCTGGAACTGCAGGCCCGGCAGCAGCATGCCGGTGACGGCCAGCAGCACCGTGCCGAACACCGCCCAGCCGATCGACACCCACACCAGCGAATGCGGGATCGAGCCGATCACGGGCAGCTGGGTGATCTGGTCCGACAGCGTCCAGAGGATCGGCACGAAGGCGGCCAGCGTGAGGACGCTTCGCACCAGGTCGATCCCCAGGCCTTCCATGATGCTGGCGAAGCGCATCGTGTCCTCCTGCACCCGCTGCGCCGCTCCTTCGATCTTGCGCAGCCGCTCCCAGTAGCGCATGTAGTAGTCGTTCATCGCCTGGCGCCAGCGGAAGATGTAGTGCTTGACGAAGAAGTCGACGAACACGGCCACCGTCACGTAGATCATGGCGATGTGCAGGAAGGTCCCGAGCTGGTCCCAGAACTGCGGCAGCGTCACGCTGCCCTTGCTCCCCAGCGCCTTCTGCACCAGGTCGTAGAAGGTGCCGAACCAGTCGTTGATCTGCACGTCCAGCTGCACCCGGTACCAGGTGGTGAACAGGATCAGGATGGTGCCCAGGATGGACCACGCCCACCAGCGGCGGGTCAGGAAGAAGGAGCGGAACATTTGTTGTCCTTGGGAGGTTTCGCGCGATGCTAAAGAAAAAGGCGGCCCGATGGGCCGCCTGATCCTGGATCCCCGCGTGCGCGGGGATGACGGAAACCGTCAGACCGCGACTTCCTTCGCCGTCTCCGCGTATTCCTCGATCTGGTCGAAGTTCATGTAGCGGTACACCTTGGCGGCGTCCTTGTTGATCACGCCCATGTCGGCGTGGTACTCGGCCACCGTGGGGATGCGGCCCAGCTTGGAGGCGATCGCCGCCAGCTCCGCCGAAGCCAGGAACACGTTGGTGTTCTTGCCCAGGCGGTTGGGGAAGTTGCGGGTCGAGGTGGACACGACCGTCGCGCCTTCCTTCACCTGCGCCTGGTTGCCCATGCACAGGCTGCAGCCCGGCATTTCGGTGCGCGCACCGGCGGTGCCGAACGCGGCGTAGTGGCCTTCCTTGACCAGCTCGCTCTGGTCCATCTTGGTCGGCGGCGCGACCCACAGCTTGACCGGGATGTCGCGCTGGCCGCCCAGCAGCTTGGCCGCGGCGCGGAAGTGGCCGATGTTGGTCATGCACGAACCGATGAAGGCCTCGTCGATCTTGGTGCCGGCCACTTCGGACAGGGTCTTGGCATCGTCCGGGTCGTTGGG
>NZ_DASSVG010000123.1:0-3330 GCF_035706265.1 Ramlibacter sp.
TGCCCACCGCGCGCGAGCAGGGCGTGGACGTGGTGGTGCGCAAGTTCCGCGGCCTCGCCGCGCCCAAGGGCGTTTCGCCCGACGCGGTGAAGGCGCTGGAGGCGGGGCTGCGCAAGGTGCTGGCCGCGCCCGACTACCGCAGGAGCTATACCGAAAGCAACCTGGTGCCGTTGATGCTGGGGCACGACGAGGCCGTGCGCTTCACCGGCGAGGTTGCGACCGACATCGCCCAGACCTTCCGCGAACTCGGGATCGCGCCGCGATGAAAGTGCAGCGCGGCGACTTCGCGCTGGGGCTCGCGGCCGTGGTGCTCGCCGCTGCCTGGCTGCGGCTGGCTGACGGCATCCCCGATAGCCTGCTGTCCGACGCGGTCGGCGCGGCCGGCCTGCCGCGTGCGGTGGGCTGGACGCTGGCCGGCGTCGGCACGCTGCTGTGTGCGCGCAGCGTGCTGCGGGCGCCGTCCGCACAGGGGGAAGGCGCATCGGCCGGCTGGCGTGCGCACCTGCGGGCGCTCGGGCTGCTCGCGATCCTGTTCGGCTACTTGCTGCTCGCGCCGTGGCTGGGCTATGCCGCCGCCACCGCGGCGCTGCTGGCCGCCGGCGCGGCGTATGCGGGCGCGCCGCGCGGGCGGATGCTGGTGATCGTGCCGGTGCTCGGGGCGCTGGTGTTCTGGCTGCTGTTCGTGCATGCGTTCGGCATCCCGATGCCGGGCAGCGTGCTGCTCGGAGGCGCCTGACGATGGAAGCCCTGCTGCAGGCGCTCTCGGCCCTGGCGGGAAGCTGGGCCATCCCGGCCGCTTTCCTGGGCGTGCTGTGGGGCATCCTGGGTGGCGCGCTGCCCGGCATCTCGCCTTCGATCGCCATGGCCATCCTGCTGCCCATGACCTACGGCATGCAGCCGGTCACGGCGATGGTGCTGCTGGCGAGCGTGTACGTCGGGGCGGAATACGGCGGCTCGATTCCCGCGATCCTGATCCGCACGCCGGGCACCAATTCGGCCGCCGCGACCACGGTGGACGGCTACGAGATGGCGCGCCAGGGCCGTGCCGGCGAGGCGCTGGGGATCTCGCTGGTGGCGGGCCTGGTGGGCGGGCTGTTCGGCCTGCTGGTGCTGGTCACGGCGACCCGGCCGCTCGCCAGCGTGGCCCTGTCCTTCACGCCGATGGCGTATTTCGCGCTCGGCATTTTGGGCATCTCGGTGATCGCCAGCCTGTCGGGCGGCTCGCTGCTCAAGGGCCTGCTGGCCGCGCTGCTCGGGCTGATGCTGGCGATGGTGGGGTCCGATCCGGTCTCCGGCGTCTCGCGCTTCACCTTCGACGAGCCCGAGCTGCTCGGGGGCATCAAGCCGCTGCTGGTGATGGTGGGCCTGTTCGCCGTTTCCGAGATGCTGATCCAGGTCGGCGAGCCGGCCTGGGCGCGCGCCGATGCGTCGCAGGCGCGCCTGAAGTTGCCGGACTGGCCGCTCGCGAAGCGGCTGGCGCGGCCCACCGCGATCGGCTGCGCGATCGGCACCTTCGAGGGCGTGACGCCGGGGGCGGGCGGCACCGTCGCCGCCTTCATGTCGTATTCGGAGGCGCGCCGCTGGTCGAAGCATCCGGAGGAATTCGGCCAGGGCTCGCCCGAGGGCGTGGCGGCGCCCGAAGCAGCCAACAACGTGGTGACGGCGACGGCCCTGGTGCCGCTGCTGAGCCTGGGGATCCCGGGCTCCAATTCCGCCGCCATCCTGCTCGGGGGCTTCCTGGTGCACGGGCTGCAGCCCGGGCCGCTGCTGTTCGAGAAGGCGCCGCAGGTGGTGTACGGGCTCTATGCGGGGCTGCTGGTCGCCAATATCGCCATGCTGCTGATCGGGCTGGTGATCCTCACGCCCTGCATCTGGCTGGTGAACCGGCCCAAGCCCTGGCTGATCGCCTTCATCCTGGCCCTGGTCGTTTCCGGCGTGTACTCGGTGCACCAGAGCCTGTTCGAGGTGGGGCTGGTGCTCGGGATCGGCGCGCTGGGTTACCTGCTGCGCGCCGCCGGCGTGCCGCTGCTGCCCATGGTGCTGGGGGTGGTGCTCGGGTTCATGATCGAGTCCAACTACCGGCGCAGCCTGCTGCTGTCCGGCGGCGACCATGCGATCTTCTTCACCGACCGGGTGTCGCTGGCGCTGCTGCTGGCGGCGGCGGCGCTCGCCCTCTATTCCGGCTGGCAGGAAATCCGCGGCCCGCGCAAGCGGCGCGCCGCCTTGGAGGAGCAGACGACGTGAGCGAGACAGCTTCCGACATCACGGTGGCCGAACGGCTGGCGCGGGTCATCGCGGACCTTCCCGCGGGCACGCCGCCGGCGATGCGGCCGGTCTGCCAGTCGTTGCTGGTGGACGTCGCCGGCCTCTGCATCGCCGCCCGCCACACCGACTTCATGCGCGCCACCGTCGCCGCCAGCGACGATTCTGGCGAGTGCACGGTGATCGGCCATGCGCAGCCGCGCAGCGTCGCCATGGCGGCTCTGTGCAACGGCACGGCGGCCCACGGCGAGGACTACGACGACACCTACGAGGGCGGCCCGGCCCACGCCGGCGCCGTGGTCGTGCCGGCCCTGCTCGCCACCGCGGAACGCCACGCGCTCGGCGGCGCCGAACTCGGGCGCGGCCTCGCCGTCGGCGCGGAAGTGATCTGCCGCATGTGCCTGGTGGCGCCCAAGCTGGTGCACAAGGCGGGCTTCCATCCGACCGCGGTGTTCGGCGCCATCGGCGCCGCCGCCGGGGTGGCGGCGGCGCTGCGGCTCGATGCGAAGCAGGTCGTGGACGCCGTGGGCATCGCCGGCAGCATGGCCTCCGGCATCATCGAGTACCTGGCGGAGGGCGCCTGGACCAAGCGCATGCACCCCGGCTGGGCGGCGCAGGCCGGCTACCGGGCGGCGCGCATGGCGCAGGCGGGCTTCACAGGCCCGCGCACCCTGTTCGAAGGTGAGCACGGCTTCTACTGGGCTTTCGCGCGCACGCACGAGGGCCGCTTCGCCGACATGCTGCAAGGCTTCGGCGAGCGCTGGCTGGCGGCCGACATCGCCTTCAAGCCCTATGCCTGCGGCACCATGGCCCATCCCTACATCGACTGCGCCCGCCGGTTGGTGGCGCAGGGCCTCGATCCGGCGCAGGTGGAGGCCATCCAGTGCGAGACGGCCGAGGGCATCGTGCACCGCCTGTGGGAGCCGTTCGCGGCCAAGCAGAACCCGCCCAACGGCTACGCGGCCAAGTTCAGCATCCCCTACGCGATCGCGGTCGGGCTGCTGCGCGGCGATGCCGGCCTGGGCGAGTACGAGGAGGCCATCGTGCAGGATCCGGCGGTGCGCGCGC
>NZ_DASSVG010000124.1:0-5279 GCF_035706265.1 Ramlibacter sp.
GTGTTCAACGTGGCGCGGCCGCTGCTGCTGCGCAAGCGCCCCGACCAGCCGCCCTTCCACCTGTTCGACGTGCCGCGCGAACAGCCCGATACCGAGACCCTGGTGGGCACCGTCAGCGCCGGCGCCGCCGCCGCGGCCGCCCATGGAACGCACTGAACGCACCGCGACCTTTCGGCGTCACCGGCCCCGCTGCTAGCGGCGCGCGCGGAAGCCCAGCGCTTCCGCGCTCATGGGCTCGCCGCGCGCCGCGTCGTGAACGGACCCCGGTCCGCCCACCCCGCCCACAGCGGCAACAACCACCCGGCCAGTCCCACCCAGGCCACCGCGCGATCGCTCGGCGGCGGCGGCGACGCCAGGTTGGCCAGCCAGATCGCGACATAGAACACCACCAGCCCCCAGAACGCGTAGCGCCCCGCGGCACCGCGCGCCGCGGTGGTGCGCAGGTACAGCCACAGGCCCATCGCCATCAGCGCGCCCTCCACGGCAAGCGTCGCCGGGACACTGTTCCACAGGCCGAGACCGAGCTTCGCCGACTCGCCGGGCGCGACCGGCAGGTCCGGCCGGTGCGTGACGAAATCGAGCAACCAGTGGCTGAACACCAGCGCACCGAGCACGACGCACGCGCGCCGCGTGCGCACCCAGGGCCGCGCGGCCAGCCCGAACAGCACCGACCAGGCCAGCGCCAGCAGCAGGCTGTGCGTCCAGGGATAGGACACGAAATCGAGCGGGGTGAACGCCGTGTTGCCCGGATCGATGCGCACCGTCTCGATCCCGAGCAACACCAGCACCGGCCACACCAGGTCCAGCCAGGTGGCGGCCGCGAGCAGCACGCCGAGCGACACCTCCGGCGCAAGCTTCTTCGCCGCCAGCGCCACGGCGGCATGACCGATGAACACGATGCTCCCTCCTCGCGAAAAGGAGCGATCGTACTCACTCGAGCCGGATGTCCGCCTCCTTCACCACCTTGCCCCAGCGCGTGAGCTCCTGCTGCAGGTAGTCGGCCATCTGCTCCGGGGTGGAGGGCGTGGGCTCGACGCCGGCGTCGACCAGCGCCTTCTTCGTCTCGGGGTCGGCCATCAGCTGCGCGATCTCGGTATTGAGCTTCTGCACGATTTCCTTCGGCAGGCCCGCCGGCGCCAGCAGCGCCAGCCACACCGAGGCGTCGTAGCCGTGCACGCCCGCCTCTTCCAGCGTCGGCACGTCGGGCAGTTGCGGGGCGCGCTTGGACGTGGTCACGGCCAGCGCCTTCAGGCGCCCGTTCGGCACCTGGGCCAGCGCGTTGGGCACGCCGGCAAAGCTGCTTTCGACGATGCCGGCCACCAGGTCCTGCGCGGCGCCGCTGCTGCCGCGGTAGGGCACATGCTTCAGCGGGGCGCCCGTCATGGAGACGAACAAGCCCCCCATCAGGTGTTGCGCGCTGCCGTTGCCCGAGGACGCGTAGTGGATCGCCTGCGGATGCGCCTTGGCCAGGGCGATGAACTCCTGCACGTTCTTGGCCTGCACCTTCGGGTGGACCAGCAGCACGTAGGGCGACTCGACCAGCTTGCCGACCACCGTGAAGCTCTTGATCGGGTCGTACGGCAGGTTCTTGTACAGCCACGGGCTGATCACGTGCGTGCTGGAGACCATCAGCAGCGTGTAGCCGTCGGGCGGCGACTTGGCCACCAGGTCGCTGCCGATGGTGGAGCCGGCGCCCGGCTTGTTCTCGATCACGAACTGCTGGCCGAAGGCCTGCGACAGCTTCTGCCCCAGGATGCGCGCCGTCACGTCGGTGAAGCCGCCGGGGGCGAAGGGCACGATCAGCTTCACCGGCCGCGTGGGCCAGGGCTGTGGCTGTTGCGCGAAGGAAGGTGCGCCCGCGGCCCCCAAGGCCGCGACGAGCACCAGGGCAGGAACCGCGTAGCGCATGGCATCACCCCCTGTAGACGGGATCCTGCAAGGTGTGGAACGCGTGCAGGATGTGGTACACGTTCATGTAGTTCTTCTGCTGGAAGCTCGCGTGCGAGATGCCTTCCATCACCGTGAACTGCTTGTTCGGGTGCGGCAGCAGGGCGAAGAAGGCCAGCAGGTCCTCCACGCTGGCGATGCCGTCGAACTCGCCGCGCAGGATCAGCGTCGGCACCTTGATCTGGCGCGGGTCCACCAGCGGCAGCTTCGAGCACATATCGACGTATGTGCCGGTGGGCATGGAGGAATCCAGCGTCAGGATGGCGTCGGCGAAGGCCTCGATGGTGTCCTCGTCGGCGGTGCCCGGGTGGTCCCGGCTGAAGATGCTGTGCACGAAGGCACGGTCGATCGGCCGCCGGTTCTTCGCCTGGAACTCGGGCAGCTTCTTGCGCCGCTGCTCCAGCGTGGGGCTGCCCTCCCCGGTCCAGACGAAGGCGTCCAGCGCCAGCTTGGCCACCCGCTCCGGATGGCGCTGGGCGAACAGGGCGGCCTTCAGCGCGCCCGAGGAGATGCCGTACAGGTGCAGGTTCTTGGCGCCGGTCGTCTTCAGCACGTAGGCGGTGCCGGCCTCGAGGTCGTCCGCGCCGTTGGCGATGTCGCAGTTGATCGGGCGCTCCTTGTCCGAGCGGCCGTAGCCTTCGTTGTCCATCGTCCAGGTGTCGAAGCCCTGGGCGGCGAACCAGTCCATGGCCGAAGAGAAAGGCCGGCCCGGCACCTGCAGGTCGAAGGTCGGCTGCGAGGCCATCGAGGAGCCGTGCACGAAGAAGATGGTGCCCCGCTGCGGCACGGCGGACGCGGGCTTCTTGTTCCACAGGAACAGGCGCACGTCGCCCTTGTGCGTCCAGTGTTCGGTGCCGCCGGTCCACTTGACTTCCTTCATGCTGGCCACTCCGTTTCTTGGTTTGACAAGCGCCGGGCGATTCCGGAGCCCGGTGCGCGAACTGTCATGCGGGTCTTGCTAGGGCCGCAGCACGTTGCGGCCGCGCACGTGCCCGGCCCGCAGTTCCTCCAGCGCCGCGTTGGCGTCGTCGAGGGGGCGCGGCGTGACGGGCAGTTCCGGCAACTCGCCGCGGCGGGCGATCGCCATCAGCTCCTGCAACTCCTGCAGGCTGCCGACGTAGGAGCCGACGATGGAAACGGCCTTGAACGAGAGCATGGCGGGCACCAGCGTGGTCGAGCCGCCCAGCAGCCCCACCGCGACCAGCCGCCCCTCCTTGCGCAGCGCGCCGAGGCCGAAGGCGAAGCTGGCGCCGGCGCCGACGAAGTCCACCGCCGCCGCCACGCCGCCGCCGCTGGACTTCAGCAAGGCCTTGAGCGCGCCGTCCGCGTTCGGATCGATCACCTCGCTGGCGCCGGCCGCACGGGCCAGGTCCCACTTGCCGCGATCGACTTCCGCCACCACGATGGGCGCGGTCTCGAACAGGTGGCGCGCCAGCCGCACGCCCGAGAGACCGACGCCGCCGGCGCCGATCACCAGCAGCGCGTCGCCGGCGTGCAGCGGCGCGAGCTTCTTCAGCGCGCTGTAGGCGGTGAGGCCGGAACACGCATAGGTGCAGGCCTGTTCCTGCGCCAGCGGCTCGTAGTCGACCAGGTAGCGCGGATGCGGCACCACCACGTGGGTGGCGAAGCCGCCGTCGCGGGCCACGCCCAGGTTGCGGCCGGCGGGGCACAGGTGCTCCTTGCCGGCGGCGCAGAGCGCGCAGGTGCCGCAGCCGATCCAGGGGAAGGCCACGCAGTTGCGGCCCACGTGCACGTCCTGCGCCTGCGGCCCGAAGGCGACCACCGTGCCGGCGATCTCGTGACCGAGGGTGCGCGGGGGCTGCACCGAGCGCGCCATTTCCAGCCGGTTGCCGCCGCCGAGGTCGAAATAGCCGTCGTGCAGGTGGACGTCGCTGTGGCACACGCCGCAGCTGCCCACCTGGAGCACCACCTCGGTGCCGGTGGCGGGCGGCAGCTCGCGCAGCACGCGCGCCAGCGGCTTGCCGAACGACTCCAGCTGCCAGCTCACCATGTCCATGGCCGCATCCTCCCGGGGGCGCCATCTTGCCGCGGGCGCGGCGGCGCGGCAGGCGTGGAAACCCGGGCGGGACGGCACCCGCGGTCCGCGGCCGAGTTGATTTGCCGCAAGCTTGTGGGAACCCACAATACCGAGGGTTTTCACCGATGCCTAAAGTTCGCCACTTTCAAGCATCAGGAATTCTCATGCTGCCACCGACTTTCGAGAAAACGGCCCGCAAGCCGCTGTACCGCTCGCTGTATTTCCAGGTGATCTGCGCCGTGATCGCCGGCGTGCTGCTGGGGCACTTCTACCCGGCCCTCGGCACCCAGATGAAGCCGTTCGGCGACGCCTTCATCAAGCTGATCAAGATGCTGATCGCCCCGATCATCTTCTGCACCGTGGTGGTGGGCATCGCGGGCATGGAGGACATGAAGAAGGTCGGCAAGACCGGCGGCCTGGCGCTGCTCTATTTCGAGGTGGTCAGCACCATCGCGCTGATCATCGGCCTGTTCGTCGTCAACGTGCTGCAGCCCGGCGCCGGCATGAACGTGAACCCGGCGACGCTGGACACCAAGGGCATCGCCGCCTACACCGGCCCCGGCAAGATGGGCACCACGGTCGACTTCCTGCTGGGCGTGATCCCCACCACGGTGATCGACGCCTTCGCCAAGGGCGAGATCCTGCAGGTGCTGCTGATCTCGGTGATGTTCGGCTTCGCCCTGCACCGCTTCGGCGGCCGCGGCACGCTGGTGTTCGACTTCATCGAGAAGACCTCGCACGTGCTGTTCACGATCATCGGCTTCATCATGAGGGTGGCCCCGATCGGCGCTTTCGGCGCGATGTCCTTCACCATCGGCAAGTACGGCGTCGCCTCGCTGTTCTCGCTCGGCAAGCTGATGGGCGCGTTCTACCTCACCTGCCTGCTGTTCGTGTTCGTGGTGCTGGGCACCATCGCGAAGGCCCACGGCTTCTCGGTGTGGAAGCTGATCAAGTACATCAAGGAAGAACTGCTGATCGTGCTGGGCACCTCCTCCTCCGAATCCGTGCTGCCGCGGATCATGGAGAAGATGGAGAACCTGGGCGCCAAGAAGAGCACCGTCGGCCTGGTGATCCCGACCGGCTACTCGTTCAACCTCGACGGCACCTCGATCTACCTGACCATGGCGGCGGTGTTCATCGCCCAGGCGACCGACACGCCGATGACGCTGATGCAGGAGCTGACGCTGCTGGCGGTGCTGCTGCTCACGTCCAAGGGCGCCGCCGGCATCACCGGCAGCGGCTTCATCGTGCTGGCCGCCACGCTCTCCGCGGTGGGCAACGTGCCGGTGGCCGG